>JBERSB010000329.1:0-5557 GCA_041236755.1 Luminiphilus sp.
AAGGCGACGCCCTCGCCCGCGGAGTTCCCGTTCTACGAGCCGGTCGCGTTCGCGCCGGTGTTGGGCACGGCGAAGTCATTCGTGCTGGGGGCCTTCGCGCCCGAGCCCGAGGGCACGCCGACGCGGCTCGAGCTGGCAGTCGCGGTGCCCGAGGGCTCCGGGCCGGGAGCCATCGACGGCAACCACGTGCGCTTCCTGCGCTACCAGCCTGGCAGCACGCCGGCAGAAGACCAGTTCGTGCCGAGCTTCGCAGCGCCGGGCGCGGAGGTGCTGCTTGCCGGGAGCGAGCCCTGCAACGTCGTCGCCGGCGACTTCGACCGCGACGGCCGCGTCGACCTCCTGATCGCGTGCCGAGGGGACGACACGATGCGGCTGTTCCGCAACACGGTCGTGCCTGGCGGGCCTGCGTTCGAGGTGGACGTGGGCGCGTTCGTCGAGGGCCTCGCGTCGCCCTACGTGCTGGACCCCGGCACGCCGGTCTCGCTGCAGCTGAGCGACGTCAACGGCGACGGCAACCAGGACGCGGTCGTGGTCGTCGAGCAGCTCGTCGCGCCGGGAGAGCGCCAGACCTCGGTCGCGACGTACCTGAGCACGGGCACGGGCTCGTTCGAGGCGGCGCGCTTCGTGTCGCGCAAGCGCGCAGGGTCGTTCAACGCGAGCCTCAAGTCCCAGCTCGGGGACTGGAACCGCGACGGGGTGCCCGACCTGCTGCTCGGGTGGGACGTGAGCGCGCCGGCGGTCAACCTCCGCGTGCTGTTCGGCGGCACGAGGTAGCGATCGCCGCGCGGGCTGCCTATGGTGCGGCCGCAATGAGCCTCACCTCGCAATCGAATCGCCGCGGCAAGCAGAGCCTGCCGGTCCTCAACGTCGCGATGGTCGGCCACGCCTTCATGGGGCGTGCCCACGGCAACGCCTACCGCCAGGCCAACCGCTTCTTCGACCTGCCGATGCAGGTCGTGCCGAAGGTCGTCGTAGGCCGGGACCAGAAGCGCGCGGCGGCCGCCGCCGAGAAGCTCGGGTTCGAGGCTGCATCCACAGACTTCGCCGCGGTCCTCGCCGACCCCGACGTGCACGTCGTCGACGTCGCGACGCCGAACGACAGCCACTACCCGCTCGCCGTGCAGGCCTTGAAGGCCAAGAAGCACGTGCTGTGCGAGAAGCCGCTGGCGATGACGTTCGCGCAGGCCAAGGAGATGGCGAAGCTGGCGCGCAAGCAGAAGGTGCGAGTCGGGCTGTGGCACAACTACCGCCGCGCGCCGGCGACGACGCTGGCGCAGCAGATGATCGCGCGCGGCGACAGCGGCGACGTGCTGCAGGTGCGCTGCGTCTACCTGCAGGACTGGCTCAGCGACCCCAAGGCGGGCTGGAGCTGGCGCAACAGCAAGAAGGCCGCGGGGAGCGGCGCGCACGGCGACCTGAACGCGCACCTGATCGACCTCACGCGGGCGCTGACCGGCCTGGAGTTCGAGTCGGTCTGCGGCCTTGAGCAGACGTTCTACAAGACCCGCCCGGCGGGCCGCGGCAAGACCGCCAAGGTCGACGTCGACGACGCGTTCTGCTTCCTCGCGAAGTTCAAGGGCGGCGCGATCGGCACCTTCGAGTCGACGCGCGTGGCGCCGGGCCGCAAGAACTACAACTGCGTCGAGGTGTCGGGCACGACGGGTTCGATCCGCTGGAACCTCGAGCGCATGAACGAGCTCGAGGTGTTCTCCACCAAGGACGCTCGCGACGCGCAGGGCTGGCGCACGGTGATGTGTATGGACGACGTGCACCCCTACGCGCCCAATTGGTGGCCCGACGGGCACATCGTCGGCTACGAGCACACCTTCGTGCACCACGTCGCGGACTTCGTGAAGGCGCTCGCAGGCAAGCAGCCGTTCGCGCCGAACTTCGACGACGGGGTCGCCGTGCAGGCCGTGCTCGAGGCAGCGCAGCAGTCGGCGCGCTCGCAGCAGTGGGTCAAGGTGCCGCGCTGACCGGCGCACGCCGCGCGCCCAGGCAGGCCCGGGGCCGGCAGATACCGGGGCCCTGCCCCTCGCGCAGTCCGCGGGGGATCGGCTAACGTCGCGCACGAGATTCTCCCTCGAAGGAACCCGCGATGATGAAAGGACCCGGCATCTTCCTGGCGCAGTTCATGAGTGACGACGCGCCGCTCAACCAGTTCGACACGGCCTGCAAGTGGGCCGCGGACCTCGACTACACAGGCGTCCAGGTGCCCTCGTGGGACGGCCGCTGCCTCGACCTGCAGAAGGCCGCGGAGAGCAAGACCTACTGCGAGGAGCTCGCGGGCACCGCCGAGCAGAACGGCGTCTCCATCAGCGAGCTGTCGACCCACCTGCAGGGTCAGCTCGTCGCTGTGCACCCGGCCTACACGTCGATGTTCCAGGTGTTCGCGCCCGAGCACGTCAACACGCCCGAGGCGATGTGCGAGTACGGCTCCCAGCAGGTCAAGTGGTGCCTCAAGGCGAGCGAGCACCTCGGCCTCGACGCCATGCCGACGTTCCCCGGCGCGTTGATGTGGCACACGGTCTACCCGTGGCCGCAGCGCCCCGCGGGCCTCGTCGAAGAGGGCTTCAAGGAGCTGGCGCGCCGCTGGAAGCCGCTGCTCGACTACGCGGACGAGTGCGGCGTCGACTGCGCGTTCGAGGTGCACCCGGGTGAGGACATCCACGACGGCGCCAGCTACGAGATGTTCCTCGAGCACGTCGACGGCCACGCGCGCGCGTGCCTGCTCTACGACCCGAGCCACTTCGTGCTGCAGCAGCTCGACTACCTGCACTTCATCGAGCTCTATCACGACCGCATCAAGTGCTTCCACGTCAAGGACGCCGAGTTCAAGCCGGACGGCCGCACGGGCATCTACGGCGGCTACCAGTCCTGGCAGAACCGCGCCGGCCGCTTCCGTTCGACGGGCGACGGCGAGGTCGACTTCGTCGGGATCTTCACCGAGCTCACCAAGCACGGCTACGCCGGCTGGGCCGTGATCGAGTGGGAGTGCTGCTTCAAGGACAGCCAGCAGGGCGCCGAGGAAGGCGCGCCGTTCATCATGTCGCACATGATCAAGCCGCCCGAGAAGGCGTTCGACGACTTCGCCGGCGGTGAGGTCGACCAGGGCGCGGTGCGCCGCGCGCTCGGGCTCGAGTAGGGCCCGGCCCCGGACATTTCGTCCGGCTGCCTCGCGCTGCATCTGACCGCCGCCCCGCTACGATGACGGCGCGATGGACGCGGACGTCGTTTCTCCCGGGGCACGCAGCAGGCTGAGCATGCTGCCGCTGCTGCTCGGGCTGGCGGTGCTGGCCTGCACGGCGCTGCCGCGGGTCGCGTCCAACCCGCACCTGCTCGGCGCGTTCGGCGGCGTCGGCGGCGGCCTCGTCGCGTGGTGGGCGCTGCTGCGCGCGACCGGCAGGTCGATGAAGGTCGACGCGGTCAAGCCGGTCAAGCAGCACTACATCCAGGCGTCGGTCCAGCTGGTGCTCTACCTCTACTGGGGCTTCCTCTGGCAGGACGTCGACGGGTCGCGGCCGATCTACGCGCAAGCGCCGCTGATCCTGGCCCAGTTCGCCTACCTCTACGCGTTCGACGGCCTGTGGTCCTGGACGCGCGGCCGCGCGTGGCGGTTGAGCTCGGGGCCGACCCCGATCGTGCTCTCGACCAACCTGTTCATCTGGTTCCGCGACGACCACTTCGTCTGGCAGTTCGCGATGATCACCGCAGGGCTGCTCGGCAAGGAGTTCCTGCGCTGGAACAAGGACGGCCGGCGCACGCACATCTTCAACCCGTCGGGCTTCGGGCTGATGTGCGCAGCGACGGTGCTGATCCTGCTCGGCCAGACCGACGTCACGTGGGCCAAGCCGCTGTCGACGACGATCGCGGTGCCGGGGATCTTCCTGGTGATCTTCTTCCTCGGCCTCGTCGTGCAGCACTTCTTCGCCGTGACGCTGATGACGTTCGCAGCGGCGCTCGCGATGGTCGCGACCAACGAGTTGTACGCAGCCGTCACCGGCGTCTACCTGTTCGTCAGCACCAACCTGCCGGCGGCTGCGTTCCTGGGCCTGATGCTGTTGATGACCGACCCGTCCACGTCGCCGCGGACCAACGTCGGCCGCACGCTGTTCGGCGTCGGCTACGGGCTCGGCTACATCGTGGCGTTCGAGGTGCTCAACCGCCTGGGCGCGCCCGATCTCTACGCGAAGCTGTACCCGGTCCCGCTCCTCAACCTGACCGTGCAGGCGCTCGACCGGTTCGCGCGGTCGGGTGCTGTCGGCAGGTGGAACGCGCGGTGGGAGCGCGGCGTCTCCTCGCGCGTCAGCAACGCGGTGCACATGGGGCTCTGGGCGTCGGTGTTCACGGCGCTGTTCGCGACCGGCTACTTCGAGCGCGCGCACCCTGGCAACTCGATCGCGTTCTGGAAGAAGGCGCTCGAGGACAACCGCATGAACGCGGCTCGCGGGCTGGTGAAGATCACGGGATCGCGCGCCGTCGACCCGATGGTCGACGCGCCCGCGCGCGCAGCGGCCTACAACGAGCTCGGCATCCTGAGCATGGTGGAGGACATCGACGAAGCCTCGCCGCAGGCGCGCATCGGCAACGCGGCGCGCTGGTTCGCGGAGGCCGCGGAGCGGGGCGGCGACGAGGGGGCGAAGAACCTGCTGCAGCACTTCTTGTTCCACCGCGCGCGCCGCAGTGACCCGGACCTCGGCGCTGCCCTCACGCGCAACCAGCAGCTCGCGCTCGCAGGCGACGCGCGGGCAGCGTTCTTGATCGGCCTCGCCGTCGAGACCGGCGTCGGAGTCGCGCCGGACGCGCGCGGGGCGCTGTCGTTCTACCGGCGCTGCCCGGTCGACGACCTGTTCGCGGCGCGCAGCATCGCGCGGATCGGGCTCGCGATGGGTGCGGGCTTCGACCTCACCGACGTGGCGCCGGTGCTGGCTCGCGCGGCCGCGGCGGGAGACGCGGAGAGCTGCTACTACCTCTCCTTCATGTGCCGTGCAGGCCACGGCACGGGCCGCGACACGGCGCGCGCCGATGACCTGCTGCAGCGCGCCGCCGAGCTCGGCTTCGAGCCCGCGGAGCGCGCCGTGGTAGCAGGCGCAGGTGCGAAGTTCGAGCCGCCGAGGCGCAAGTTCCTGACCGCGCCCGCCTACGTCACCGCGTTCCCTCTCACGGGCTGAGCACGCGGGCAGGGCGCATGCCGAGCACGCCGTCGCCGCCCGCTGGGCTGTGCGCAGCGCGCGCGGTCGAGCGGCAGCCTGCCGCGCCGTCCCGAACGCTGCCGCCGCGCACCGCGCGCCACGCGCCTGTGGCCGGCGCTTCGCGGCGGCGTAGACCGTCGCCCGGGCGGGCGTCGAAGTCCGGGTAGGGCAGCTTCTCGTCGAGGCACCACTCGGCCACGTTGCCGTGCACGTCGAACAGGCCGAACGGGTTCGGCTTGAGCTGGCCGCAGAGCGAGACGGCGCCGTCGACCCAGCCGCTGCGCGCGACGGATGCGGCGTCGCTGCCGCAGGACCACGGCGACGTGGTGCCGGCCCGGCACGCATACTCCCACTGCACCTCGGTG
>JBERSB010000330.1:0-2382 GCA_041236755.1 Luminiphilus sp.
CGGGGAGACGCTCGGTGAGCAGCTGGTGCGTACGCTCGACGAGGGCCTCGGGCAGGACCAGGACGTCGAACAGCTGTTCGCCCGGCTCGAGCGCCTCGCCGGCGTCGAGCCCGACGAGGAGGACGACGGCGCCGCCGCGGTCGTCCACGACGCGGCGCCGGAGGCAGCGGGTGCCCTGGGCGCACGAGCCGGCGCGCCTGCGGCAGAAGACGAGCTGCAGGACGCCGCCGAGAGCGGCGACCTCGGCCCGCTGGTGACCGAGTTCTACTGGGAGGTCGGCGGCTCGCCGCCCGAGGGCGACCCGCTGGGGCTCTTGGTCGAGCTCCAGCAGCACCTACCGGTGCCCAACACCTACGTCGACACGCTCACGGCGCGAGACCTGATGCGCCTGCTGCTCCACGTCTACCTGCGGTCGGCCCCGACCGAGCGCGCAAGCCGCGTCCGTGCGGCGTTCCACGAGCTGGAGCGCTTCTACGATTGGGTCGCAGACGCCCAGGAGCTCGACCTCAACGACGTGCTGCAGGCCTGTGAGGGCACCCTGCTCGAACACCTGGACCGGCTCCAGGACGCCGGCGTCGCGCTCAGCTCGGACGCAGCACCCGCCCAGGCGCCCGGCCTGCTGCAGGTCGAGGAGATCGGCGCGGACGGCTTCGGGGCGCGCGACGACGAGGGCGGCAGCTTCTGGTTGATGGCGGCCCCGCCGGCGCTCGAGCACGTGCGCGTCGGCGACCTTGTGCTTGCGGGTCTGAATCTCCCCGAAGGCGGCGGCGCGACCTCGCTGCACCGGGTGCCAGCGGGCATGGTCGTGGTGCTGCCGATCGACGCGCGCTCGTTGATCGAATAGCGGCCACGCCGCCGGTCGCAACGTGCGCTCCGGCCCGGATGCAGACCGCCTCGGCTCGCACCCGATAGCGCGTCCATGGGTTGGGAGACCGCGCTCGATCGTCTGCTGATGCAGCAGATCCACCTCGCCGAGAAGGACCAGAGCAAGGCCGAAGCTGTCCACCAGCAGCTTCAGCAATACGGGCTGCTCGCTGCGGGGAGCCCTGGGCAGAGCTTCTTGTTCGGCTACGCCGGCGCGCTGCTCGGCGTTGAACTTCCTGCCGACACCGAAGACCCACGCAGCCGCCGGTGGCGGCTGTTCGGCGAGGTGCGGGCCTACGACCGCAAGGGGGAACGCGAGAAGATCGCCGCGACCCTCGAGGACCCGCAGCTGCTGCTCGACCTGCTCGGTGACCCCCTGGTCGCCGGCAACGCGCTGCCGCTGGTGGTTCGTTCCCTGTTCTGGTCGGGGGACATCAAGCTCGCGGTGCGCGCGATCCAGTACCTCGCAGCCGAGCCCGACTCGAGCGGCCTGGACAACATCGTCGACGCCGCGGTCACGGACCTCCTGGGCCGGCTCGAGTCGCGCGTGGACGCCGACGACCAGGAGAGCACCGCGTCGATCCTCGGCAAGATCCTCGGCATGCCCGGGTTCGACCGGTTGCCGCGCGACGTGCAGGCGCGCTACCACCGCGCGCTCGCCGAGCGCCTGCTGGAGGCCAGCGAGTGGGAGATGGCGATCGAGGCCGCGGAGAAGGCCCAGGGGCTCGCCGAAGGACACGCCATGCTTGACAGCTCTGCGGCGCTGGTCGCCGCGCTCGGCGAGCTGCGCGAGCACGACACCGTGCGTGTCGAGCCGCGCGCGGAGCGGGCCGAGCGCGACGCCGCGCTGGAGCGGTTGCAGCACGTCAGCGAGCAGCCCGACGACGCGTCACCCGAAGCCGTCTACCTGCGCAGCCTGCTCGCCTACGAAGCGGGCGACCTGAACGTCGCCGCGCGCGGCTTCGATCGCGCGCTGCAGGGCCTGCGCCGCCTCGAGGGCCGCGACGTGCTGCTGCGCGACCGCGCGCGCTTCTTCGAGGCCTCGGCGCTGCTCGCGCTGGGCGACCCGACCGAGCAGACGCGCGCGCTCAAGTTGATGGAGCAGTCGCTCGACACCGTGCACCCCGACCTCGAGAGCTTCTACCAGGTGCACGAGGCGCTGAAGAAGATCGACCGGCAGCTCTCGCTGCGCTTCCTGGACGCCGTGGACGTCGGCCGCGGCTCGACGCCCGACCAGCTGCTGTTCGTCGCGCTCGAGTACCAGGGCCTCGGCGAGGCGACGCCCGCGCTGCACGCCGCGCGGCGCGTGCTGGAGGTCGCGGTGGACCTCGACCAGCGCATCGAGGCGCTGGGCGTCGTGCTGACCGCGCACAACATGCTGGGCGAGCGCGACCAGGCGCGTGCGTGCTACGCCGAGATCCGTGAGCTGCTCGGCCAGCGCGGCAAGTTCGAGCAGCTCGAAAAGCTCCTGCTCAACGAAGAGCTGGTCGGTCAGGCGCTCGACCACGTCGAGATCAA
>JBERSB010000331.1:0-5353 GCA_041236755.1 Luminiphilus sp.
GCCACCGACGGGGCGCCGCGGCGGCGCCCCGGCGCTTCGCCGAAGCCGCGCCCCCGCCATGGAGCCCGGCCAGGGCTCCGTATACGCTGCCCGGCCTCGACCAGGGCAGGCCACTCCCACTCCGCGAACATCCGCTTCCGCAAGGATCGCGTCGACGCCAAGCGAGCCAAGACGTTCTCCAAGCTGTCCCGGATGATCACCGTCGCGGCCAAGGAGGGCGGCGGCGACCCCGACGCCAACGCCAAGCTCCGGCTGGCGCTCGACAAGGCCCGCGTGCTCAGCATGCCCAAGGACGGCATCGAGCGGGCCGTCAAGAAGGGGACCGGCGAGGGCCACATCGGCGACTTCGAGGAGATCGTCTACGAGGGCTACGGCCCGGGCGGCGTCGCCGTGATGATGGACATCCTCACGGACAACCGGAACCGCTCCGCGGCCGACGTGCGGATGATCATGGAGAAGTGCGGCGGCAACCTCGGCCAGAGCGGCTCGGTCAACTGGATGTTCGAGCGCCGCGGCCGCTGGGTCGTGCCGAAGGCGCGCCAGGACGCGCCCGACTGGGTCGAGGAGCAGCTGATGGACGTGGTCCTCGAGGCCGGCGCCGACGACCTGTCCGAGGACGGCGACGTGTTCGTCGTGCTCAGCGCGCCCGGCGCGTTCGGCGCCGTCAACGCCGCGCTCGCGGAGGCCGGCGTGGAGTTCCGCGAGGCGGGACTGGCCAGCGTGGCGACGCAGCGGACCACGGTCACCGATCCCGGCGTCGGCGAGAAGCTGATGAAGATGATCGATGGCCTCGAGGACAACGACGACGTGCAGGAGATCTTCACCAACGAGGACTTCTCCGAGGACGTGCAACGAGCGCTGGAGGGCTGAGACGTGGCAGAAACGAAGCGATGGTTCTGGGTCGGGTCGCGACCTGAGGTTCTTCAGGCGCTGGAGGCCGTGTTCGGCGGCGCGCCCGCCGACGGGCCGCTCGAGCCCGCGGCGGGTGACGTGGTCGTGGTCGACCCCAAGGCCGAGCGCGACGCGCAGGCCGCGCTGCCGCACGCGCACGCCTACAGCGGCGTGCGCGCGCTCAAGGAGCGTGAAGGCGTCGCCGTCTACGTGCTGGTCGACGACGACGACCCGGTCGGCGTGCAGCTGGCGCGGTTCTCGCTCGCCGACGGTGTGCTGGTGCTCGGCGCCGACGGCAAGGTGGACGCCGTCGAGGTCCGCACCGGCACCGCGGCGCCCGGCCGCGCCTCGATCGACGAGCTGCTCAAGCGCCTCGAGGAGGACGCCGGCGAGGGCGGCCAGGAGAGCAGCCTGCAGCGGCTGATGCGCTTCGAGCGCGAAGACACGCTGCTGACCAAGCTCCAGGACCCAGAGACGGGCCTGTTCGACGGCCACTTCGCCACGCTCAAGCTCGACGAGGAGTGGAAGCGCGCGCACCGCTTCCACCAGCCGTTGTCCCTGCTGCTGCTGGACGTGGGCTTCGTGAAGGACCTCTCCGACGCCGACCGCCGCGCGGCGCTCGCAGAGTCGGCCGGCGTGTTCCTCAACGCCTGCCGCGACATCGACGTGCTCGCGCGCTTCTCGAGCGACGTCTTCCTGTTCCTGCTGCCGGGCACCGGCGCCGAGGGCGCCCAGGTCCTCGCCGACCGGATCGTGGACTCGCTCGCCGAGCGGCTGCAGGGCATGGTCACCTCCCGTCCGGCCGCCGGCCTCGCGACCGTGCCGTCCGGCGAGATCTCCGATCGCAAGCGGTTCGTGGCCTACGCCGAGGCCTGCATGGAGCGGGCCAAGGAGAGCGGGGCCGGCGGAGTCTGCACCTCCTGGCAATAGTCGAGCGGCGCTGCGTAGACGGGCTCCGGACCGCCTCCTGGACGTGGGCGGGCCCGTTTTTGCCATGTTCGACCGCTTCATCCGGCTCGCCAGGGCCCGCCGGGCCCTCAAGGAAGGGCGCTACCTGGACGCGCTGCGCGAGGCCTCCGATCCCCAGATCGTCGAGGACCGGCGGGCCGAGGACGTGCGTCGCCGCGCGGGGGCTGCGCTCGTAGGCCGCGCCGAGCGTCGCCTGGAGGCAGGCGACGTGTCCCTGGCGATGGCCGAGGTCCACCAGCTGCGGCGGCTCGCGGACGGGGAGGTCGTCGACGCGGTGGCGCGGGACGTGGAGCGCGCCCGGAGCGCGCGCGAGGCGCAGGCCGCGGCGCGGCAACAGCTCGGAGCGGAGTTCCGGGAGCTGGTCGCTGCGGGCCGGCTCGCGGACGCGGACGCGCTGCTCGCGGCGAGCTCGGGAGGCGACGCCTGGATGGCCGAGCACCTCGTCGAGCGGCGGCAGGCGGCGGCGGCGCTGCTCGAAGACGCGCTGGCGGAGGCCGAGGCGGAGCGCGGCCTCGCCGCGCTCGACCTGCTGCTGCGCGCCCGGGCCATCGACCGCGCGCCGGTCGGCGCCGCCCGCGCTGCCGCCGAGCGCGGCGTCGCGCGAGCGGTCGCTGCAGAGCTCCGGGCGCGGCTGCCGAGCGGCGGAGTGGCGCCGGACACGGGCTGCCTGCGCGGAGCGCTCGCCGCGTTCGCGGCCGCGACGGGGCGGCTGCCCGAGCTCCTCGAACACCGTGAGATCGCCGCCCAGCGCGACGCGCTGGCGACGGCGGCCACCGCGTGCCTGCAGCGGACAGACGACCTCACCGAGGCCGCGGGGCTGGCGCGCAGCCTCACGGCCGCGGGGCTCGAGCTGGGCACGGAGCAGGACCTCGCCACCGCCGCGCTCGCGGCGCTCGCGGACGGCGCGGGCGGGGACGCCGCGCTGGCGCAGGCCGACGCGGCCTGCCGCCGCGCGGGCTTCACGCCGCTCGCCGAGCGCGCGGCCGTGCTGCTGGCGGCGCAGGCAGCCGGCGCCCGCGAGGTCGAGCTGGCGCGCGAGCTGCTGGAGCGCGGCGAGCTCGACGCGGCGCGCCAGCGCTTCGTCGCGTTCCTCCGCGAGCACCCGCTGCACGAGGGCGTGCGCCGCGAGCTGGAGCTGCTCGACGAAGGCATGGCGGACCTCGACCGCCGGCTCGCGGACGCGCGGCTGGCGCTGCGCGGCGGCCGGCTGCGCGAGGCCTGCACGGCGGCGATGGCGCTGGTCGGCACCGCCCGCATCGCCGCCGAGGCCCAGCAGATCCTGGCCGAGGCGCGCGAACGCATGCAGCTCGTCGAGCGCGGCATGGACGAGGTGCGGGTCGCGCTGCACGGCCGCGCGGCGGCGACGGCCGAGGGCGTGCGCGGATGCCTGCAGCGGCTCGAGGAGCTCGGTAAGCTCCAGGTCGACCACGAGTCGCTCGAGGGTGTGGTGACGGCGGTACAATGCGAACTCGCCGCGCTCGAGCAGTGCACCGCGCTGCGTGCGCAGCTGGACGCAGGCGAGCTGGGGCCGCTCGCGGCGGCCCTGCCGGAGCTGGTCGAGGGCCGCGGCCGGCTGCTCGGCCCCGAGCGGCTGGACGCGCGGCTCTGTGAACTCGGGGACGCGCTGGCGCGCCTGGGCGAGCAGGCGCTGGCCGAGGGGCGGCTGGTCGATGTGCAGCGCTGCAGCGCGTCGCTGGAGCTGCTGGAGCCGGTCCGCGCGGAGTTCGGGGCCCGCGCGGCGGCCTGGCGGCAGGAGCAGGGCGCGCGTGCCGAGCGCGTGGCGACGCTGCTCGCGGACGCCAAGGCGGCCCTGGCCGCGAGGGACCTCGACGAAGCGCAGCGCGGCGCGGACGCCGCGCGGCGACTCTGGCGCGAGTCCGGCGAAGTGCAGGCGTTCGCGCACCAGCTGCACGAGCTCCGTGCCCAGGCAGCCCAGCTCGACCGGGTCGCCGCGATGGCCGACCAGCACGACCTCACCGGCGCGCAGCAGCGACTGGACGGGATCCGCGGCGTCAGCCCTATGCTGCGCACCAAGGTGTTCGACATGAAGCGGGACCTCGCGAAGAAACAGGGCCTCGAGCGGGCGTTCCTGCTGCGCGTCGACGAAGGCGGCGAGCTGCTGGTGATGCGCGGCGAGAGCGTCTCCATCGGCAACGTCCGCCAGGCCTGCGCGGACCTGCCGGTGCTGGCGTCGGTCGCCGGGCGGCACGCGTCGATCCGCCGCAGCATGTCGTTCCACGGCGGCATGGAGGACCGGCTCGTCGCCGACGACGGCGAGGTGTTCGTCGGCGAGCGCCGCGTCGACTCGCACGCGCTGGGCGACGGCGACGAGCTGCGCTTCGGCGCGGCGCTGCGCGCCCGCTACGAGCTGCCGACGTCGCGCTCGCTGACCAGCCGCCTCTCGCTCGAGGGCGGCTTCCAGGTCGGCGGCACCGACCGCGTGCTGCTGATGAAGGACCGGGGCCGCGACGGGCGGGTGCTCATCGGGCCCGGCCGCGACGTGCACGTGCGCGTGCCCCGCGCCGCGGGCGAGGTCGAGGTCTACGCCAACAAGAGCGGCCAGATGCGCGTCTTCTGCGAAGCGGGCGGGACGATCGACGGCGCCGCGTTCCAGGGTGAGCACCCGGTCGCCGCCGGCCAGTTGGTCACGGCGGCAGGCGTCACGTTCGTGCTGATGCCCTGGCAGCCAAGGCCTTAGGGCAGTCGAGGCAAACGCGGCAGCGATCTCGAAATATCCCGCCCCGCGGTGCGCAGAGGGCGTCGTCCGAGGACGCTGCCCATGTTCGCGCTACTGCTCACAGCCTGCCTGTCCGTCCCTGCACCCCAGGGGCCGTCCACCGCGCCGCCGCCCGTACAGGCCGCCGTCGCGGTGCGCGGTGACGCCGAGCTGACCCCGGCAGACGCGCTCGCGTCGGCGGAGGCCCGGGTCGAAGAGCACGTGCGCAGGAGGTGGCGCGACCGCGCCGCCGCCGCGTCGTTGCGGCACCGTCCGTTCTGGATGCCCGCAGCGCTGACGGATCACGCGACGTCGCGCTGGCTCGCCGAACTCCCCGTCAAGCAGCTCGTCGCGCAGGTCGACCGCGCCGACCGCGAGCGCGTGCACGAGTTCGGCAACAGCTACGAGACGACGCTGTGGGTCGCCGAGGTGCCGGGCGCCGTCCAGCGCGGGGAGCGCCAGCTCCGCTGTGTGCTGCGCGACCTCGAGCGCGACACGGCGCTCAAGGCCGTCGGCGTCGTGTCGACGTGGTTCGTGCTCGCGCTCATCCTCGGCTGGGTCGACCGTCTGTCGCGCGGCTACATGACCGGCCGCCTGCGCGCGATCGGCCTGTTGGGTGGCGCGCTGCTGCCTGTCGTCCTCTTCGTTGTGTAGCATTGCGAACCTGCATGGAAGTCCCACGCGCCGCATCCGAGCCCGAGGACCCTGCTCGGGTCGACTGGGAGGCGTTCTACCGGAACTACCGGAAGCCGGGCTACGTCCCGGGCTTCGAGATCC
>JBERSB010000332.1:0-5732 GCA_041236755.1 Luminiphilus sp.
CTCCATCTCGGAGTAGTTGAACTGCTTGACCTCGAAGCCGGGCAGCTGCTGGTGCGCGCCGGCGCTCAGCCGGCCGAGCTCCGTGATGGCGCCGCCGTCGTCGTTGAAGCGCGCGAGGTCGACGAACTCGACCCCGTCGATGCGCGGCGCCGGCGCGTAGTCCTGGACGAAGAAGGCCTCGGCGGCGCCGGCGTTGAGCTTCGCCTTGGCGTCGGGGTGCTGGCTCGGGTTCACGTCCATCGCAAAGTCGGGCTGCGGTAGGGGCGGCCGCAGCGCGCGATCACTGCGGCAGGCGCCAGGGCTTGTCCTCGGTCGGCGGCGCCTGGTCGAGCACCGCTTCGAGGTTGAACACTACGACCTTCTTGGGGTTCTTGGCCAGCAGCGGGATGCCGAACTGGAAGCGCGCGACCGCCTTGTCCTCCATGCCCTTGCCGCCGGCTTCGATGACCAGCGTGCTCGGGGCCGGCTCGCCCATCGCCGCCTTCTTCTTCGAGCCGTCGAACGCGGAGACCACCTCGCCCTTGGTCGAGAGGATGTAGCAGTCGCGGACCGTGGGGATCGTCACGCCGTCGATGCGGACGAAGCCGAGGTCCCCGTTGGCTGCGGCGGTCTCGGCGAGGTCGTCTTCGGTGATGCCGAAGCGCTTGGTGACGACGCGCCACTTGGTCGCCTTGTCGTCCTTCTTCTTGTCGTCCTTCTTCTTGTCGTCCTTCTTCTTGTCGTCCTCTTCGTCGTCCTTCTTCTTCGACTTGGCGGCCTTCTCCGCGGCCTTGCGCGCCTTGACGACCTCCTTGTGGCCCTGCTTCACCGCGTCGCGCAGCTCCTTGGTGATGCCCGCCGCGCGGAACGAGACCGAGTAGAGGCCCGGGGCGGTGCCGTTGCTCATCTTCGACGTCGTCGCGAGCGCGCCGATCAGCAGCGGCTTGTTCTGCGTCTCCTCGACCATGGTCTTCAGCCGCTGCGACTTGAGGTCGTAGAGCCAGTTGACGGGGGCGAAGGCGACGGCCTCGTAGTGGCTCGGGAAGCCGTTCTCGGCGAGCGTGTAGCGCTCGCCGCCGACGAGGTCGCCGAGCGCCAACTCCTGGCCCTTGGCGAACGCGCTGCTGTCGAACTCGACGCGCTGCAGCGAGTAGAGGTAGTCGAAGCCGGGCTTCAGGCTCTTCGCGAGGCGGAAGCCCATGCTCTCGAAGACCGACGTCGTGGTCATCGGCGCGCGCGCGTCGATCATCAGCTGGACCGGCTCCTGGTAGGACAGGAAGCTGCCGCCCTTGGCGAGGATGTAGTTGCCGCGGTAGACGGGCTTCTTGTCGAGCATGCGGCCGAGCTTGTGCTTCTGCAGGTCCTTGTCCCACGTCGCCACGAACTCGTCCATGTCACCGTGGATCGGGCCGAAGCCGAGGTCGCCGCAGAGCTGCCAGACCTGACCGAACATGTCGAGGTGCCCGAACGGGCCGACCGCGCCCGCGACCGTGCCGACAGGCTTGACCTTGAGGTCGGTCGACTTGGCCATGCCGAGCAGGTCCTTCTTCTTCGCGGACCACGCGTCGTCCTGCTCGCCTCCCGGCCACGTGTGCGTACCGTCGCCGCGCATGGCGCGCGTCAGCTCGGCCTCGGTCGGCAGGCGCATGCCAAGGTTGGCCGCGAAGCGGTTGGCGTCGCGCCAGCTGACGAAGACCACCGGGTGGTCGGCGATCGACTCGCCCTTCTCGTTCTGGACCTTGTAGGGCAGCTCGTGTCCGTGCCGCTCCCAGTAGAGTAGGGCCGCGTTCTCGGTCTTGGGGAACGCCTTGCGGATCTCGGGCAGGGCCTTCTCGTACTCGTCCTTGGCGCCTTCCCGCCACCAGTGCATCGGCGGCCGGACGTCGCGTTCGGCCTTGACGAAGGTCTCGTACTCGCTGTTCTTGACCGGCCACTTGCCGAGGTAGAACGTCTCGACCGGGACCTGCTTGCGGCCGATGATCGACGACGAGCGACGCATCGCCTGCACGAACTTGTCCTTGGCCGCCTTGTGGGCGATCGCCGGGTTGAACTCGAACGCGGCCTGCGCGCACGCGTCGACGAACCCGTCGATCTCCATGCCGAGCGCGACCTCGCCGCCGGGAACCTTCAGCAGAAAGCTCGGCAGGGTGCCGTCATCCGGCTTCGCATCCGGCTTGGCTTGCGAGTCCGGGGTCTGGGTGGCGCTGGGGCCCTGTGCATGGGCCGGGGCGCAGAGCGTCAGGCAGCCCACGGCGGCGGCGCTGAAGGCCAGCGCGGAGAGGGAGCGGGACAGCGCCGTCGTGCGGAGCAGATTCGCGAGCATCATCGGTCGGTAGGCAGATGGCGGGACAGGCCGGCGCAGGGCGGCGCGCGGCCTCAGAGGGGTCGGCAGAGCGTAGCGTCGCCTGCTGAGCGAGGCACGTCCGCGAACTCCTGATTGTCGCCGTGATGCCATCGACGGCAAGGGGCTACGACCGTGCCGCTTGCCCGGCAGGCGCGCCATGTTGCGGCGAGCCGCGCGAGCGGGTCCCGAGCGGCTCGAAAAGCCCGTCTGGACGCGCAGGGGGCCCCGACGGGTGGGCGTCCCGGTGTTCCCTGGAGAGGTGGTGTCCCTGTGCGCATCGGGGTCCCCGGGAGAGGGGATCCAGAGGAGCCCCGAGCCCTCAGAACAGCGTGCCGGGGCTCTGCGAGAAGAACCGGCTGCCCTGCCGCTCGAGGCCGTCCGCGACGAGCTTGGCGAGCTCGGGGTCGAAGTGGGTGCCGGCCTCGGCCCGGAACAGCGCGACGATCTTCTCGACCGGCCACGCGGGCTTGTAGCTGCGCGCCTCTGCCAGGGCGTCGTAGACCTCGGCGAGGACCAGGATGCGGCCCGGGAGCGCGACGTCCTCTCCGGCGAGGCCGTTGGGGTAGCCCTTGCCGTCCCACCGCTCGTGGTGCTGGTAGACCCACAGGCGGATGTTGTCGTTCATGTTGAGGTCGCTGAGGACCTCGTAGCCCATCTGCGGGTGCCGGTTGATCACCTCGCGCTCGTCTGCGGTCAAGCCGCCGGGCTTCTGCAGGATGTTGTCGGGGATGCCGATCTTGCCGACGTCGTGCAGCAGGCTCGCGAGCCGGAGCGACGCGCGGTCCTCTTCGGAGACGCCGCAGCGCACCGCCAGGGTGTCGGTGTAGCCGACCACGCGCGCCGCGTGGCCGCTCGTCGTCGGGTCCTTGATCTCGATCGTGCGCGGGATCACCGAGGCGAGCACCTCGTTGACGGACTGCAGCTCCTGGTTCTTGCGCTGGAGCAGCGCCTCTTGCAGCACGCGGTTGCAGGTCGCGAGCAGGCTGTGCGGGTTGACCGGCTTGACCACGATGTCGGCGATGTGGTGCCGCACGGCGGCTTGCGCGCCGCCGAACGTGGGCTTGCCGGTCACCACGATCACGGGCGGAGCCGGGTTCAGGCCCTGCGCTGCCTCGGCGATCTTGCTGCCGAGATCGGTCGGGCCGAGGTAGAGGTCGGTCAAGACCAGGTCGAAGTCGCGCGCGTGCAGCAGCGCGATCCCTTCGGCCAGCGAGTTGGCTTCTGAGACCGCGAAGCCCTGCTTTGCGAGCGTCTGCGACAGGCTGCGCAGCACGTCGCGCTCGTCGTCGACGATCAGCACGCGGGACGCGGGCTTTCTGCCGTCGCTTGCAGTCGGGCCGACCGGCGAGGGTCGGGACCAGTTCATCGGGGGAATGGGTTCGGCTTCTTCCATGCGCCGGTCGGCGGAGAGTGGCGAGAGTCTCATGATTTACAGGTCCGTCTCACAGATGGGAACCCCGGCGCTGCGCGCTTCGGCGAAAGGCGCTGTGGGTCTCCTGCGTGAGGTCGGATTCGGGGTGGCTGCACTTCGTAGAAGACGCGGCGGTAGCGCGAGTTGGCGATCAACAGCGCGACGCGTCAGCAAAAGCCGTGCTGCGCGAACGCCTTTCCGCGATTCTTGGTTGGTCGCTGCCGCGGCGCTCCGCAGAATCACCTCGCGATGTCCGAGGCCCCGCTGATCCGCGCTGTAGACGAGGGCCACCAGGGGACGCGCCTCGATCAGTTCCTCGCGCAGCAGCCGGAGGTCGCCAACCGGAGCCAGGCGCGGCGGCTCTTGGACCTCGGCCTGGTCGAGGTCGAAGGCCACCGGGTGCGGCCAGGCCTGACGCTCGACGCGGGCGTCGTGGTGCGGTTCTCGCTCGATCCGGCGATGGCGGAGGATCCGCTGACCCCGGACCTGCCCGTGCCCCTGATCCGGCGGCTCTACGACGACCCCGACCTCTGCGCCATCGACAAGCCCGTCGGGATCGCGGCGCACCCTCCAGAGGGCCGCCGGGCGCCCGCGCACACGGTCGCGAGCTGGGCCCTGGCGACGTTCGGGGAGCTGCCGACCGCGCCCGACACCGAGCGTCCGGGCATCGTGCACCGGCTCGACCGGGACACGAGCGGCGTCATGGTGCTCGCCAAGTCCGAGCTCGCCATGGAGGCGCTGCGCGCGCAGTTCCGCGACCGGACCGCGCACAAGGAGTACCGCTGCATCGTCTACGGGGAGCCGCGGTTCCAGAGCGAGTGGATCGACCGGGCCATCGGCTCGGACCCGAAGCACCCCGAGCGGATGGCGGTCGTGGACCAGGGACGCGAGTCGTCGACCTACTACGAGCTGCTCGAGCGGTTCGACGGCTTCAGCTACGTGCTGTGCCGCCCCAAGACCGGCCGAACCCACCAGATCCGCGTGCACATGACCTCGATCGGGCACTCGCTGGTGGGGGACCGCGTCTACCGCTCGCGGCGGCGCCAGCACGACCGCCTGCCCCAAGGCGCGCCCGACCCCCGGCGCCACTGCCTGCACGCGCGCGAGCTGGTCGTGACCCACCCTGTGTCCCAGCAGCCGATGACCATCGAAGCGCCGATGCCGCGCGACCTGGAGCTGCTGCTCGCGTGGCTGCGCGAGCACCGGCCGGCGCGTTGAGCCATGCCTGACCTCTACCGAGACGAAGAGGCCGCGGCCTTCGTGGACCAGTTCGGCGCGGCGGGCGAGGACGTGGCGCTGCGGGTCTACACGTCACGCCTGCTCGGCCGCGACCCGTCGCTGGTGCTGCACGGCGGCGGCAACACGTCGGTCAAGACGACGAAGAAGGACCTGCTCGGTCGCGACGTGGAGGTGCTGTGCGTCAAGGGCAGCGGCTGGGACCTCGTCGACATCGAGCCGCCGGGCCTGCCGGCGGTGCGGCTCGACGCGCTGCGCGAGCTGCGCGCGCTCGACGCGCTCAGCGACCAGGACATGGTCAACGGCGTCCGCGGCGCGCTGCTCGACAGCCGGGCGCCCAATCCGTCGGTCGAGGCGCTGCTGCACGCGTTCCTGCCGCACGCGTTCGTCGACCACACCCACGCCGACGCGATCCTGACCTTGACCGACCAGCCGGACGCGGGACACCACGTGCGCGCTGCCCTCGGCGACGACGTGCTAGTGCTGCCGTGGATCATGCCGGGCTTCCCGCTGGCCAAGGCGGTCGCCGACGCCTACGAGGCTTCGCCGTCCTGCGTCGGGATCGTGCTCGCCAAGCACGGCCTGTTCACGTTCGGCGAGACCGCAAGGGACAGCTACCGGCGCACCGTCGAGCTCGTCGACCGCGCCAAGCGCTACGTCGAAGACGCGGTCGGCGACTCGGTCGTCCCGGCCGCCCCGCCGCTGCCGCCCGCCGCGCGCCTCGACGCGCTCGCTTCGGCGCTGCCGGTGCTGCGCGGCGCG
>JBERSB010000333.1:0-2686 GCA_041236755.1 Luminiphilus sp.
ATGGGCGCCGAGGCCGTGCGCGAGCTGCTGCGTCGCCTGGACCTCAACCTGCTCAGCGAGACGCTGCGCGAGGACCTCACGCGCACCGAGTCCAAGCAGAAGATCAAGGACATCATCAAGCGGCTCACGACCGTCGAGATGCTGCGCGACTCCGGCCACACGTCCGAGTGGATGGTGCTGGACGCGGTCCCGGTCATCCCGCCGGACCTGCGTCCGCTGGTGCCGCTCGACAGCGGCAACTTCGCGACGTCGGACCTCAACGACCTCTACCGGCGCCTGATCAACCGCAACAACCGCCTCAAGAAGCTGCTCGACCTCAACGCCCCCGAGGTCATCATCCGCAACGAGAAGCGGATGCTGCAGCAGTCGGTCGACGCGCTGTTCGACAACAACCGCTGCCGCCGCCCGGTGCTGGGCTCGAGCAACCGCCCGCTCAAGTCGCTCACCGACATGATCAAGGGCAAGCAGGGCCGCTTCCGCGAGAACCTGCTCGGCAAGCGCGTCGACTACTCCGCGCGTTCGGTGATCGTCGTCGGGCCGGACCTCAAGCTGCACCAGTGCGGCTTGCCCAAGATCATCGCGCTGGAGCTGTTCCAGCCGTTCATCATCCGCCGCCTGAAGGAGCTCGGCCACGCCGACACCATCAAGTCGGCCAAGAAGATGCTGGAGCGCAAGGACGAGGAGGTCTGGGACATCCTCGAAGAGGTGATCCAGAACCACCCGGTGCTGCTCAACCGCGCGCCGACCCTGCACCGGGTCGGCATCCAGGCGTTCGAGCCGGTGCTGGTCGAGGGCAACGCGATCCGCGTGCACCCGCTGGTGTGCTCGGGCTACAACGCCGACTTCGACGGCGACCAGATGGCGGTCCACCTGCCGCTGTCGTTCGAGGCGCAGATCGAGGCATGCACGCTGATGCTGTCGATCAACAACATCTTCTCGCCGGCGCACGGCGGGCCGATCATCGCGCCCAACCAGGACATCGTGCTCGGCTGCTACTGGCAGAGCCTGCAGCGTCCGGGCGAGCTCGGCGAGGGCAAGACGTTCGCCAGCCGCGACGAGGTCTGGATGGCCTACTCGTCGAACAAGGTCCACATCCACGCCCGCATCAAGGTGCAGTTCCCCGCGGGCGTCGAGATCCGCAACCAGGGTGACACGGTGGTCACCGACGGGCAGACGCTCGTCGAGACCACGCCCGGGCGGATCATGTTCAACGAGATCCTCGAAGAGGGGATGCCGTTCTACAACCACGACCTCGACAAGAAGGCGCTGTCCAACATCATCGCGGACTGCCACCTGCTGCTCGACCGGGACGCGACGCTGCGCCTGCTCGACCAGATGAAGCGCGCCGGCTTCCGCGCCGCGACGCGCGCGGGCATCTCGTTCGGCAAGGACGACATGGTCGTGCCGCCGGGCAAGACCGCGATCATCGACCGCACCGCCAAGGAGGTCGAGAAGATCCACATGGCCCACGCCCGCGGCATCATCACCGAGGGCGAGCGCTACCTGAAGGTCATCGACTCGTGGACGCACGCCCGGGAGCAGATCGGCGACGAGATGCTCAACGAGCTGCGCAACGACACGCGCGACGGCCGCCTCTACGTGAACCCGATCTTCTGCATGGTCATGTCGAAGGCGCGTGGCTCGGTCGAGCAGATCCGGCAGCTCGCCGGCATGCGCGGCCTGATGGCCAAGCCGAGCGGCAAGATCATCGAGCAGCCCATCAAGGCGAACTTCCGCGAAGGGCTGCGCGTGCTCGAGTACTTCTCGTCGACGCACGGCGCGCGCAAGGGCCTGGCCGACACCGCGCTCAAGACCGCGGACTCGGGCTACCTGACGCGCAAGCTCGCCGACGTCGCGCAGAACGTCGTGGTCTCGATCGAGGACTGCGGCACCGAGAACGGCGTCGACAAGGGCACCGTGTACCAGGGCGACAAGGTCGCCGTGACGTTCGTCGACGCCGTGCGCGGCCGCGTCGCGCTCTACTCGGTCGTCGATCCGATGACCGACGAGGTGATCGTCGAGAAGGGCCAGCTGATCACGGTCGACATCGCCAAGCGCATCGAGACGGTGGTGGCCAGCGAGACCATCCGCGTGCGCTCGCCGCTCACCTGTGAGGCGGGCCACGGCGTGTGCGCGCTCTGCTACGGCATGGACCTCTCGCGCAGCGCGCTCGCCGAGCCCGGCCTCGCGGCCGGCATCATCGGCGCGCAGTCGATCGGTGAGCCCGGCACGCAGCTGACGATGCGGACGTTCCACATCGGCGGCACGGCCAGCAAGAAGGTCGAGGACTCCGAGGTGCGCAACAAGCGCGCGGGCCGCGTGCAGTTCGCCAACCTCGACACGGTCGAGGTCCAGGACGAGGACGGCGCGCGCCGGGTGGCGCTCAAGCGCCGCGGCGAGATCCTCGTCGTCGACCAGAAGGACCGCGAGCTCGAGCGCCACGAGGTGCCGCTCGGCGCCGTCGTGCACGTCAGCGAAGGCGACGAGATCAAGGAGAGCACGCCGCTATGTGCGTGGGACCCGCACCACAACCCGATCCTCGCCGAGGTCGCGGGTACGGTGCGCTTCGAGGACATCATCGAAGGCAAGACCTTCCGGATAGAGCGCGACGCCGACACCAAGGTTCAGCGCAAGGTGATGATCGAGCACAAGGGCGACCTGCACCCGCACCTCATCATCGAGGACG
>JBERSB010000334.1:0-7372 GCA_041236755.1 Luminiphilus sp.
GCGGACTCGCGGCCGTCGTTGCCGAGCAGCACGGGGCGCTGGGAGCCGTCGCCTTCGCGCTGCAGCAGCACGCCGAGCGCAGCGCCGACCCGGCGCAGCGTCTCCGGCTCCATCGGGGCCTCACCGGCGCGGCCGCGGAGGCCGTCGGTCCCGAACTTCACGGCTGGGGTCTCGGTCATGCGTCCTTGCGTCGAAGCGTCACCGTGCGTGACTCCTCGATCTTGTATTCGCCGCGCTCGGTGCGCTCGAGCAGCGGGCCGATCGGCACGAGGTGGATCTCACGGATCAGCTCCTCGCCGAACCGGTTGCCGCCCTCGGGTCGCTGCAGGTGCACGACCAGGCGGAAGTTGCGCTCCGCCCACAGCTGCCGCTTCTCGTCGTTCTCGATCGCGCCGGCCTCCAGCAGCAGCCGGCCCGAGAAGCTGACGCGCAGCCCGATGCGCTGCTCGGTCGGCACGAACCGGCCGCGGTTCTCCTCGCGGAGGTTGCGGTCGTCGACGACGACGGGCAGCTCGAACGTGTAGTCCGCGCGGGTCGGCAACAGGTCGACGCGCGCGCTGGCCGGCTTCTGGAAGTAGAGCTGCAGGTCCGGGCCCTCGATGATCGTCAGCTCACCGACGACCTGCGTGCCGACCTCCTGCAGCTCGACGCGGAACACGCGCTGTCCCCCCTGCAGGCGCGCGCCGAGCTTCTGGATGCTGCGCGCCGGACCGATGATGCGGACCTTGCTGGGCGTGAACTGCGCCGTCTCCTCGAGGATGCGCTCCTCGAGCCCTGCGGCGACGAAGCGCACCTGCTCGCGGCGGACCTCGAACTCGAGGTTGTCCTGGATGCCGACCTCGAGGCGCACGCGCGGCGGGATCATCTCGATGTCGACCTCTTCGAGCGCGCGCACGTCCCGCCGGATGTCCGCTGCGGTGAACTCCACCACCTCGACGTCGGCGCCCTCGGTGCCGCTGCCCCGCCGCGACCACTCGCGGTTGACGAACGTCATGATCGCGAGGTTGAGCCGCTCCTCTTTGAGCGCGTCGATCCGGAACCGCGGCCCCGACACCACGACGCGCACGCTGTCGATCTCGCGGTCCCCGTCGAGGAAGCGCCGCTTGACGACCCGGTCGGTCGGCAGCGCGATCGCCAGGCGGTCCTGGTCACCGCGCGACATCTCGAGCGCATCGACGACGGTCAACGGCAGCACGTAGTCCGTCTCGTCCATGATGCGGCTGTTGATGAAGAACCACAGCAGCACCGCGAGGCCGACGGCCATCAGCTTTCGATAGGGGTCGTCTGCGACCACGCCCCAGACGCCGCCGATTCGCCGTTCCTTGCTCACGACGCGCTCCTCCCGAAGGCCGCCTCGAGCTCGGACTCGAGCAGCTCGAGCGTCAGGTCGTGCTTGAGCTGGCCGGCGCTCGCGGTCGAGATGCGTCCGGTCTCCTCGCTGACCACCACCACCAGCGCGTCGGTCTCCTCGGCGAGGCCGAGCGCCGCGCGGTGGCGGGTCCCGAGCCGCTTGTCGATCTCGGTGCTCTGGCTGAGCGGGAACAGGCACGAAGCCGCGACGATGCGGTTGTCCTGTACGACGACGCCGCCGTCGTGGAGCGCGCTCTTCGGGAAGAAGATCGACTCCAGCAGGTAGCTGTTCATCTCGGCGTCGATGGTGATGCCGTTCTCGATCAGCGCCGACAGCGACGCCTCGCGCTCGATCGCGATCAGCGCGCCGACGCGCTCCTTGCTGAGCCGGGCCACCGCGCGCAGCAGGCGCGGCACGATCTTGGCCTCGCGGCGGAAGAACCGGCCGAAGATCGGCGCGTCTCCCAGGTGCACGATCGCCCGACGGATCTCGGGGTGGAACACGACCACGAGGCCGAGCACGAACGAGGGCGCGAGCTGCCCGACGAGCCAGGACAGCCGGTCGAGCTCCAGGTAATCCGCGAGGATGAAGAACGCGATCGCGAACGAGGTCAGCAGCAGCGCCAGGCCGCGGATGATGCCCGAGCCCCTGGTCGCGCGCAGGAAGCGCAGCACGACGTAGATGAGGACCGCGAAGATCGCGACCTCCACGACCACCTTGCTCGCGTCGAGCAGCCCGCCGAAGCTGCCTTCACCGAGGTTCTGGGGCGCGGACACGAGCGTCATGGAGCGGGCGGCAGCTGAGGTCAGGCCCCCGAGAGGCCGGCTTCGGGGTTCTGGTCCGAGGAGCCTGCGCCGGGCTGGTCCGCCTGCTCGGCCTCCTGCTTCGCGGCCTCCTTCTGGGCCGCGTCCTTCTCCTTGCGGGCCGCTTCGGCCGCCGCGGACTCGCGCTGGCGCTTCTGCGCCGCGCGGAACTCCTCGAGGTCGTCGCCGCGGAGCACGGCCCCGACCTCGTCGCCGCTGAGGGTCTCGTACTTCAGCAGCGCAGCCGCGATCGAGTCGAGCGCCTCGCGCTGGTCCTCGAGCATGCGGGTCGCGGCCTCGTACTGGTCGTCGACGATCCGGCGCACCTCCTGGTCGATCAGCTCCAGCGTGCGCTGCGAGACCCCGCCCGAGAGGCGGAACTCGCGGCCGAGGAACGGGTTCTCGTCGTCGGCCGTATACTTGATCGGGCCGACCTTCTCGCTCATGCCGAGCTCGCAGACCATCACGCGGGCGAGGTTGGTCGCTTGCTCGATGTCGTTCTGCGCGCCGGCCGAGACGTCGCCGAACACCAGCTGCTCGGCGATGCGCCCGCCGAAGCACACGGCGATGCGCCCCAGCAGCTTCTTCTGCCAGTGGTTGTAGTCGTCCTTCTCGGGCAGCGACATCGTGGCGCCGAGCGCGCGGCCGCGACTCACGATGGTCACCTTGTGCACCGGGTCCTGGTCGGGCGTCATCATCGAGACGATGGCGTGGCCGGCCTCGTGGTAGGCCGTGACCTTCTTGTCCTCCTCCTCGATGGCCCGCGAGCGCTTCTCGCGGCCCCAGCGCACGCGGTCGCGCGCCTCCTCAAGGTCGGACATGTCGACCGAATCCTTGTTCTTCATCGCGGCGAGGATCGCCGCCTCGTTGATGACCGCGGCCAGCTCGGCGCCGCTGAAGCCCGCGGTCGCCTTGGCGATCGTCTGCAGGTCGACGTAGCCGGCGAGCTTCACCTTGCGGGCGTGCACCTTGAGGATCGCCTCGCGACCCTTGACGTCGGGGCGGTCGATCACGACCTGGCGGTCGAAGCGGCCGGGACGGAGCAGCGCCGGGTCGAGCACGTCGGGGCGGTTGGTGGCGCCGACCAGGATGATCCCCTTGTCGGAGTCGAACCCGTCCATCTCGACGAGGATCGCGTTGAGCGTCTGCTCGCGCTCGTCGTGGCCGCCGCCCATGCCGGTGCCGCGCTTGCGGCCGACGGCGTCGATCTCGTCGAGGAACACGATGCACGGGCTCGCCTCGCGCGCCTGCTTGAACAGATCACGCACGCGGCTCGCGCCGACGCCGACGAACATCTCGACGAAGTCGCTGCCTGAGATCGAGAAGAACGGCACCTCCGCTTCGCCGGCGATTGCCTTGGCGAGCAGCGTCTTGCCCGTGCCCGGCGAGCCCACCAGGAGCACGCCGCGCGGGATCGACCCGCCGAGGCGCGCGAACTTGCCCGGGTTCTTCAGGAACTCGATGATCTCGCGGACCTCGGCCTTGGCCTCCTCCATGCCCGCGACGTCGTCGAACGTCACGTTGGTCCGGCTCTCCTTGGTGTAGAGCGCAGCGCGGCTGCGGCCGAAGCTGAGCACGCCGCCCGATCCGCCGGGCGAGCGCATCTGGCGGATGATGAAGAACCAGACGATCGCCAGCACCAGCAGCCACGGCCCGATCATGCCGATGACGCCGATCAAGGCCGGGTTGGGCTCGGTGACCCGGAAGTCGCTGCTGCCGAGCGAGAGCAGGTAGCTGCGCACGGGCACGCCCGCGTCGACCAGCTTGCTGGTGACCTCCTGCAGCGACGGCGCGCTGCTGCTCGACGGCGGCGGGTCGAGGCGCACGTACTGCAGCTCGGAGCCGCGCTGGAGGATGGCCGTGAGGTAGGTGCCCGGCTGCCGCACAGAGTCTTGGCGGGGCGCGCCGTTGCTCGTGCGCGGCTCCACTTCCTTGACGAAGAACGCGTCTTCGACGCGGATGCGCTTCTCCTCGAGGTCGTCGAGGAACCGCCGCGTCGCGACCGCCCGGTCGGGGTACTGCTGGAGGTCGAGCCGCATCGCCGCGAGCCGCTCGTAGAGGGCCGCTTCGCCCGGGTCCGTCACCAGGAACGGGCGCACGACCACCTCGATCGGGCGGTCGGGCTGGCCTTCGACGTTCACCTGCGCGCTGACGGTGCCCTGGGCGTCCAGCGTGAAGTTGCTCAGGCGCCCGTTCAGCAGGTGGCTGCGGAACGCGTGGATCGAGCTCTGCCCGCTGTGGTTCGAGCTCGAGAGGATCAGGAACAGCGCCATCACCAGCGCCAGGATCAGGATCACCCCGCCCATGCCGCGCGGCTTGCGCGTGGGGCCTTGGCCGTCGCCCTGATCCTTGGGGTCGTTTGTCGTCATCGCGTTTCTCGCCGCCTGTCAGATTCCGTCGCCGGGCGCTGCTCACCCCGGTCGCGCGTCGCCGCCGATGCGTTCATCGGCGATCTGCCCGAGGTGGCCGTAGCCCGCTTGCCATCGCGACTTCCGACCCGGCGGCGCAGGCGGATCGTCGCCCGTGAAGATAGGTCACGCAGGGCGCCGATGCCAGCCGTCGAATGGCCCCGCGCGCGCGGTTTCTGGCCGGGCGCGAGGCGCAGCCGATCGGCGGGGACCGCCTCGCGCCGCGGTTCGCGGCCGACGCTCACTTCGCGAACGCCTCCACCTCGCAGAGCCTGCTGAACGACGGAAAGGTCAGGCCGTGGCAGCCCTCGGTGACGACGCGCAGGTAGCGCACCTTGCGCGGCTCGAACCGGTGCTCGACGAAGCGCTGTGCGCCGCGCGTGCCCTTCCCGGATCTGCCCACGCGCTCCCAATCCGATCCGTCCGCCGAGACCTGCAGGTCGTAGATCTCGTGGCTCTGGCCGACCGCGCGCTCGTGCACGACCACGCGGCCGACGACGGCAGCGGCGCGCAGCTCGATCGTGATCACGAGCGGTTCGGGCTGCGTCGGGTAGCCGAGGAAGTGGTCGAAGCGATCCGGGACGCCGTTGGTCAGCCGGTCGGGCCCGAACACGGGCTGGCTCGCACCCGCAGAGACGGTGACCACGCCGCGGAACGCTCTGTTGTCGCGCTGCGATGCCTCGTCGGCGAACGGTGTCCGTCCGAGGTCGGCGCCGGCGAGTTCTGCATACCGCGCCAGCAGCCGCCGCTGGCCGCGCGCGAAGTCCACGAAGTCCGGAGCCTCGGCTCCCGACCACGCGCGCGCCGCTACCGCCGCCAGCCGCGGCACGCACAGCTTGAGCAGGTTCTGCTCGCGACCCTCCCACCACGGCATCAAGAAGCCGACGATGCCCTCTGCCGTCTCGGTCCGGTGCGGCTTCGCGAACGTCGGCATGCCGTGGTTGACGTGCTTGAAGACCTGCGGGTCCCACCGGTAGCACGTCTCGACGGGCACCGCCGTGAACATGGTGCGCGGGTAGTGGTCGACGATGTACATCGGATCCCATGCCGCGTTCACGACCTCGTAGCCAGCGTCGAGCATCTGCTGCGCGGGGAAGTCGACCGTGCGCCAGTTGACGTGCAAGACGTCGGTGTCGACCTTGTGCGCGCCCTCGCCGAGCCGCGGCCCCTCCCACGCGATCGCCCGGCGGCCGCGCTGCTTGACGAAGCGCGCCAGCCGGTTGACGAAGTCGCGCTGGTCGTCTTGTCCAACGCCATAGGCCTCATCGCCGCCGATGTGCACGTAAGGCGTCGAAGAGAACACCTCCATCAGCTCGGCCAGCAGGGTCTGCATGCCAGAGGTCGCCTCGGGCCGCGTCGCGAGCTCCTTGGGCGAGGTTCCGAACACGTCGGGATAGCGCTGCCGCAGGATCGTCGAGTGCGCCGGCACGTCGATCTCCGGGACGATCGCGACCCCGCGCGCCTGGGCGTAGGCCTCGAGCGCGACGAAGGCGTCCCACGTCCAACCCGAGCGCTCATCGAGCAGCTCGGGGAAAGCGCGCGACGGCCAGCTGAACAGCTGGTCATCGGTCAGGTGCAGCTGCAGGTAGCGGACCTTATAGAACCAGCACGCGTCGACGACCTGCCGCAGGACGTCGGGCCCGTGCGGGTTGCGGCCCATGTCGACCATGAAGCCACGGAACGGCATGCGCGGCGCGTCGACGGCCTCGACGCGCGGCAGGACCGCGACCCCGTCGACGATCCGCGCGAGCTGCACCAGCGTCGCGGCGGCGCGCGCAGCACCTTCTGGGCCGGCAGCGACCGCGACGAGGCCGGCCGCCTCGGACTCGATGCGGTAGGCCTCATCGCCGCCGACGGCGGCGTCGTAGCGGAAGGTCACGCTCCCGGCAGCGCCTCCTCCCTGCGGCTGCGTCGCGCCCAGGCGCTGCAGCATCTCCTCGAACATCGCCCGCTGTGCGGCCAGCCCGGCGCTGTCGGCAACGACGCGGCCTACCTTCACCTCGCCGTCGCGCAGCACGATCTGCCTCGGCTGCGGCACCAAGGCGGCCTGCGCTGCGGACTGCGAGGACAGAGCCCCCAACATCGCCAGGACCAGGGCCCACGCACCGGCAGCGCGCAGGCCACGACGATGCATCAGACCAACGGAGCAACACGCGCGACGCATGCGTGCATCACGCCCGATACCCGCTACCACCGCAAGCCGAGCCGGACCGCGGCGTCGCTCGCGACCTCGAACCGCTCGCTCGCGACCGGGCCTTCGCCGAAGCGCCAGAGCAGGCGGTAGCTGCCAGGCGCGATCCACAGCTCCTCGTCGAGGCGCCGCAGCACCTCGAAGCGCACGTCGTGCGGGCCCCGGCGGCCGACGATCTCGACCGCGAGCCCCTCGGGCAGCGGGCCGTCGGGGACGTCGAACCGGAGCGTGCCGGGGCTCGTCAGCCGCGCGACCCCGAGGTCGAGCACGCCCTCGCCGTCGACCCACTGCCGACCGCTGCGCCACGAGCCGCAGCCGGCGCGCTCGACCTCGACCTCGTAGCCGCCGGCAGGCAGGCTCGCGAGCGCCCACGGCCCGGCCGTCGCCGTGCCGCCGCCGCCGGCGGCGCGAGGGCGCGGCAGCCGCTGGCTGAGCCCGGTCGCGACCTGCAGGACCCGGACCCGCGCCTCGCGCGCGCCCAGCTCGGCGGGCAGCACCGGCAGCACCCGCAGACCCGAGTCGATCGGCGGGTACCGGAGCTCGACCCCGGTAGTCCCGGCGAGCACGCCGTCGACGATCGCCGTCGGCAGCCGCGGCTGGCCACCAGGAGGGAACGCCA
>JBERSB010000335.1:0-7491 GCA_041236755.1 Luminiphilus sp.
TACGGCAAGCCCGGCCAGGTGGTCAAGGCCAAGTACGAGCTGGAGGTCCCCGCTGGCGTGACGGACCTGCAGCGGGACCTCACGCTGCGCACCGGCTCGCTACGCGTCGCCGTGGTCACCGAGCAGGACGCGGAGCCGGTCGCGAAGGCCGAGATCACGCTGGTCCGTCAGGACGCGGCGGGTGTCGCAGGCGCAAAGGACGGCAAGCGACGTCCGCAGCGGGTGATGATGGTCTCTGTCGTCAGCGGCAGCTCCAGCGGGGAGAGCACCAGCACCATGAACTTCGGCAACCAGCGCGTGTCGACCGACGAGGACGGCGTCGCGACGTTCGACGACGTGCCGGTCGGGGATTACACGCTGCGCGTCGAGAGCAGCAGGTTCGCGCCGCTCGAGAAGGAGGGCGTGGTGGTCGTCGAGCGTCAGCTCACGGACTGCGGCACGCTCACGGTGGCGCCGGCAGGACAGCTGCGCGGCGTCGTCGAGGACCAGGACGGCAAGCGCGCGATGGCGCTGGTCGAGTGCCGCGCGGTCGGCGGCGAGCAGTGGGAGCACCACGAGGTGGCCATGCAGGGCTCCTACCGCGTCCGTGGCCTCGCGCCGGGCTCCTACGAGGTGCGCGCCCGTGCGATCGGGCCGCAGACCGGGGAGCCTTCGCAGCCGGTCCAGGTCGAGGTCGTCGCCGGCCGGACCGAGGTCGTCGACCTCAAGGTCACGCGCTAGAGCCGGAGCTCCGAGCAGCCCGGATCGCGCGCTCGCGGTCCTTGTGCAGCGCTGCGCGGAACGCTTCGAGGTCGTCTGCGTGTTGCTCGCGCAGCGCGCATGCGTCGACGGACGCGCAGGCTTCGCGCAGTATGGTGAGGTCGCGGCGGACGCTGTCACGAACCGCGGCTCCCTCGGCCTCGAAGCCCAGTCGGCCCGCGGAGTCGGCTGCGACCGCCGTGGCGAACGCTTCCAGCGGGTAGTCCTTGCCGCGGAAGAACTGGTCGAACCACTTTGCGAGCGTGCGGTCGCGCAGCTCGCCGAAGCGCCGCACGTCGAGGTGCAGGGCCGCGACGTGCTTGCACAAAGTCGCCGTTCGCTGGTCCATCAGCCCTGGCCAAGCGGCGCACAGCCGGTCGATGTGGGGTATGCCCGCGGCTTCGTGGCCCCTGTGGTGGGGGAAGTGCGCCGCGTCGGTGTCCGACTTGCCGAGGTCGTGGCAGAGCACGGCGAAGAGCGTCGCTGCGCGGTCGCGCTCCTCCATGTGCTCGGTGTTCGCTACGGCCCATTCGAGCGCGAGGATCAGGTGCAGGCCCTGGCCGACCTCGGGGTGCCATCTTTGTGGGCCTGCCGGACGGCCGTCGAACTGCCTGTCGAGATCTTTGGAGAGCGTCTCCAGCAGGCCAGTCTCGTGCAGGTCGAGCAGGCAGCGCCCGGGTGACGCGGTCTTGGTCAGGATCGCGCGCAGCTCCAGCGCGACGGCCTCGCGAGGCAGCGCGAGCAGCAGTCCTGGGTCGAGCTGCTGACGCAGCTTGCGGATCGGGTTGTCGATCACGAATCCGAGTTCGTGCGCCTTGCGGAAGTAGCGCAGCCAGCGGATGCCGTGTTCTCTGACCCGCAGCGCCGGGTCTCCGACGGCGACCACGCGTCGCTCACAGAAGTGGCGCAGACCTTCGAACGGATCGTGGATCTCCCCGGTCGCGACCTCGACCGCCAGCGCGCCGATCGTCATGTCGCGTTCGCCGAGGTCGCTCTTGATCCGTTCGGGCATCGGCGCCGCTGCGTGCCCCGCGCGGAAGGTCGTGATCTCGACGCGCGCGCCGCCGAGCTTGGCGGCGAGGGTGCCGCGCTCGACGCTGCCGGCCGTGGTCGGGACGAAGCAGCCGTGCTGTTCGAGCAGCGCGCGGCCCCGCTCTTGGTCCAGCGCCCACGCGAGGTCGAGGTCCTCGGGCTCGGGCGCAGCGACGCCTGCGCTGCGGCAGGCAGCCGTGAGGGCCTGCGAGCCCACGACGCAGGCGCCGAGCTCGGGCGCGGTGAGCCACGGTGCGTGCTGCTCGACGAATGCCAGCGCGTCCAAGGCTCAGCCCGCTCCGGCGTTGTCCGTCAGCACCTTGAAGGCCAAGAAGCCCGCGTAGGCCAGCGCCATCACCGCGCCCAGCGCGCGCGGGACGCCGTTGGCGCGCCGCAGCACGAACACCAGCAGGATCGTCGCGACGACCGTGGCGCCGAGGTCGACGAACTCGGGCGTGAACGCAAACGGCTTGAGCACCCCTGCACCGCCGAGCACCGCGCCGATGTTGAAGATGTTGCTGCCGATGACGTTGCCGATGCAGATCTCCGGCCGGCCCCGAAGGGCCGCGACGGCGGACGTCGCCAGCTCCGGCATGCTGGTCCCGATCGCGATCACCGTGAGGCCGATCACGTTGGGGCTCATGCCGAACTGCTCGGCGACCACGGCAGCGCCTTCGACCAGCCAGTCGGCTGCGTAGGCGAGCACCACGAAACCGGCGCTCAGGAGCAGCGTGTGGACCAGCCAGCCCTTCGCGGTCGTCTGCGGGCGCTCCTCTTCGAGCCCGACGGCCTTGCGCTCCCGCCGCTCGCGGGCGAGCAGCTGGCCGACGAAGACGACGAGCACGGCGATCAGGATCGCAGCTTGCCAGCGCGCGAGGAACGCCCCGAAGAACGGGGCGCACAGCAGCGCCGTGAGCGCCAGCAGGAAGCCGAGCTCGAACCAGCGCGTGTGCAGCCGGATGGCGCGGATCGAGGCGGTCACGCCGACGATCAACAGGATGTTCGCGATGTTGCTGCCCATCACGTTGCCCATCGCGAGGTCGGCGTGGTCATCCGCGGCGGTCAGCGTGACCAGTAGCTCGGGGAGCGAGGTCCCGATCGACACCAGGGTCAGCCCGACGGCCATCTGGCTCATCCCGAGCGAGAGCGCGATCCACACGGCGCCGCGAACCAACAGCTCGGCGCCGGCGACGAGCCCCACGAGGCCGACCACTACCGCGAGCACCGGATAGTCGGTGGCCCAGGTGGCGTGTTCGGCGGACAGCAGCATGCGGGCATCCTACGTGCCTCGAACCGGGACGCTGTGACTTTTGCAGACCCTGCGGATCTGCTTCAGGACGCCGTTGCCACCGGCCGATCAGCATCCCATGCGCGCGTTCCACGCCTTGGCGCTGTCGAGCATGCTCGTGCTCTGCGGCTGTCTGGAGATCGAACAGACCGTCACCATCCGGGCCGACGGGAGCGGCACGCAGGCCCTGAAGATGACCGTCAGCGAGCGCCTCGTGCAGGAGCTCCGCAGCCGCCAGGCAGCGGCGCGGCTCGGTGGCGCAGGCGACCTGTCGGCCGTCTTCCAGAAGGAGATGGTCCAGGCCGAGCTGCAGGACGCAGGCCTCCAGCTGACCCAGCACAAGGTCGTGTCCGAAGTGGGCAAGCGCACCGTCGACCTCGTGGCGGCGTTCGACGGCCTGTCGGGCCTGCAGCAGAGCCCGCTCTGCGGCTCGGCGGCCGAGTGGGAGCTCAAGCCGGGCCCCAAGGCCGGCCTCGCGAGGCTCACGCTCTACCCGCAGGGCAAGGTCGCCTGGCAGCAGGCGCGCGCGCGCGCCGCGAAGATGGAGACCGAGCAGGACGCCGTCGCCGCTGGCTTCTTCCGCAAGAACCGCGACAAGTTGAAGGGGCTGGACGTGGCGTTCCGCTTCGAGCTCCCTGGCGACGCGATCGCCTGGACGAAGAACATGGAGAAGGCGTCCGACCGCGTGGTGGTCGCCCGGATGAGCGCGGATCAGATCAAGACGCCCGTAGACCTCGTGCGGCGCCTGGCCCCGCGCTTCGAGGTGATCTTCGACGCGCGGGGCGCGCAGCTGTTCGAGTAGCGCGCCGCTGCTGTTTCGTCTGCGTAGCGCTGCGCGCGTCCCGGAGCGCGAATCCGGGAACTCTCAGGAACCCGTCGGCCGCGTCGGCGTCGAGGTCCGCCGCGGCACGCCATCTGCGGTGTGCCCGGTCGAGGTGTTCCTATGATGCGCTTGCCTGTCGTCCTGTCCCTCTCCTTCGCGGCTTCGATCTCGGCGCAGGGCCTCCTGATCGGCCCAGCACCCGACGCGGGGCCGCCCGCGGCGACGGCCACGGCTGCGACGCAGCGTCCGGGCGTCCACATCGTGCGCACCAAGGTGCACGCGCAGATCGTCGACGGCGTCGCGACGACCACGGTGGACCAAGTCATCCGCAACAACGGCGCGCGCGAGGCCGAGGGCACGTGGTTCCTGCCGCTCCCGGCGGGCGCGGTGGCCGACGCCTTCACGATGAGCGTCGGCGGCAAGGAGATCTCGGGCGAGGTGCTCGACGCGGGCCAGGCGCGCGGCGTCTACGAGGCCATCGTGCGTCGGCGCCGCGACCCGGGGCTGCTCGAATACGCAGGCGAGGGCATGCTGCGCGCGCGCGTCTACCCGATCCCAGCCAACGGCGAGGTGGGCGTCACGGTCCGGCTCCGTCAGGTGCTGGAGCCGACCGGCGGGATGTACGAGTGGGTGTGGCCGCTGCGGGTCGCGCGACTGGGCGACGCCGCTTCGGGCCCCGTCGGCTTGCAGGTCGACATCGAGTCCCGCGCGGCGCTGAGCTCGGTCGTCACGCCGCACCCCGGCGCAGAGGTCGCGCGGCAGGGGGAGCACGGCGCGAAGGTGAGCGTCGAAGGCGCCAACGGTGACTTCGAGGACCTGCGCGTGCTCTACGGGCTCAGCGACCAGGAGTTCGGCATGCACCTCCTGGCCCACCGCGCGCAGGACGAGCCGGGCTACTTCACCGCGCTGCTGTCGCCGCCGCGCACCCTCGCGGAGAGCGAGGCGCCGCCGCGGCTCGTCCAGCTGGTCGTGGACACGTCCGGCTCGATGAAGGGGCCGAAGATCCAGCAGGCCAAGGCGTCGCTGCGCGTCTTCCTCGAGAGCCTTCGGGAGGTGGACCACTTCCAGGTCCTGACCTTCAGCTCGTCGGTGCAGTCGTTCTTCGCGGCGCCTGTCGCGGCGAGCGAGGAGAACGTCGCTGCGGCGATGGCGCGCGTCGACACGCTCGAGGCGATGGGGGGCACCAACATCGCGGACGCGCTGCAGCGGGCGCTCGAGGTGGAGGCCCACAGCGAGCACCCGCTGTTGCCGCAGGTCGTGTTCATCACCGACGGTGAGCCCACCGTCGGCATCACGGCGCCGAGCGAGATCCTGGCGTTGACGAAGCAGGCAGACGCTGGCGCAGCGCGGATCTTCGCGCTCGGTGTCGGAGATCGCATCGACGTGCGGCTGCTGGACGATCTGGTCGAGCAGCACCGCGGCGCGCGCGACTTCGTCTCCAGCCAGGAGAAGATCGAGGCCAAGGTCGACGCGCTCTGCCAGAAGATCTCGCGGCCGGCGCTGACCGACGTGAAGGTCGAGTTCGTCGGCCTGGACGCGTTCCAGTCGCACCCGCAGCGCACGCGCGACCTGTTCTGCGGCGAGATGATGCAGGTCGTCGGCCGCTACCGGAGCTCCGGGACACACGAGGTCGTGGTGACCGGCAAGCAGAACGGCGCGGAGAAGCGCTACACGTTCGAGGTGGAGTTCCCGGCGGCGTCGGGCCGGCACCCGTTCGTCAAGACGCTGTGGGCTCGCCAGCACGTGGCGTCGATGCTGGACCAGATCCGGCGCCACGGGATCAAGCAGGAGCTCGTCGACGAGGTCCGTGCGCTCTCGACGCGCTACGGCATCGTCACGCCGTACACGTCGCAGCTGATCCTCGAGGAGGGCGAGCGACTCGGCGGCCGCGCCCCGGTCCGCTACCGCGGCCCCGGCGACGTGCGGCCGCCTGCTGGGGGTGTCGGCGGCGCACCGGGTCGCCGGAGCGGTCCGTCGACGGCTGGGCCGAGCGGCCCGGTGACCGGAGGCGCCAGCGCTCCGGCCGGGAGACCGCTGCAGTCGCTGGGGCGCAGCCGCACGGGCGCCGAGGCCGTCGAAGAGAGCAAGGCGCTGCGGTCCAGCTCGGACGACTTCCACCTGGGTTCGACGCGCAAGGCCAACGCCCCAGCGGCCGACGGTCAGGCTGCGGACCGCCCGGCGGCGCGACGCGCGGCGCTGCTGATGCGCGCCGCCGGCCGCGTGTTCCTCCGCGTCGGCGACGACCTCGTCGAGCAGGGTCTGCCCGAGGCGTGGCGCAAGCAGGCCGTCGTCGTAGAGACCTTCTCCAAGGCCTACTTCGAGCTGCTGCGCGCACAGCCCAAGCTCGGCAAGGTGCTGGCGCTCGGCGACCGCGTCGCCTTCCGGGACGGCGCTCGCGTCGTCTACGTGCGTCCGGCCGAGCGCCCCGCGGGCGCGAAGTCGGTCGGAGGGCGCTAGGGCGCTCGCGCCCGGGGCTCCGCTCCGCGACCATGTCGCCATGATCGCCGTCGCGCGTTGGCTGTTCACGGTGCTCGGCGGCCTGCTGATCGGAGCGGGCCTGACCCTGCACGGTCAGGTCGCGCTCGCGCGGCACATGCGCGAGGAGGTCGAAGGCACCTTCTTCCTCTGGCGCGCGATCGGCGAGGCGACCTTCTACTTCCAGGGCGGGGAGACGCGCATGGCGCTGGCGATGGCCGAGGTGCCTGCAGAAGCGCTCGCGCACAGCGACCGCGCCGCCTGGATCCTGCTGATCGCGGGCGCGCTGGTCGCGATGACCGCGCCGCTGCTGCGCCGTGGCGCTCCCCCGCAGCCCGCGCGCTAGACGTCGCGGAACTTGCCGCCGTTCTCGCGCGCCATGCGGCGCATCAGCTCCTTGGGCGACAGGCTCATGTTGCGCTGCTGTGCTGCGACCTGCGGCGGCGTCTGGGAGCTGATGAACACCGTGTTGATGCGCACCTCCTTGAACCGGTTCACCTCGCGAGTGAGCCGCAGGATCTCGAGCGGGTCGATGACGTCACCCACCGACGGCGCGCCGTCAGAGAGCAGGAACAGCTCGTCGACCATGGTCTCGTAGTGGTTGCCGTAGACCAGGGTTTTGATGCCGAGCGCCTTCTCCATGCCGCTCCAGAGGTTGGTACCGCCGAGCGGGCGCAGCTTCTCGACGAACTTCGCGAAGCGTGACTTATTGCGCTGCGTGGCGTCGACGAGGTCCTTGCTCCAGGCTTCGGCTTCGTCGTCGCCGTTGAACGTCACGAGGTTGAACTGCGCGTTCGGCGCGAGCGCGTCGATGGCCTTCATCAGCTCGCGCTTGGCGTAGTCTAGACGCCGAAGCCGCGCGCCGCCGTCGTCCATCGGCCACTCCATGCTGCCCGAGAGGTCGAGGACGAAGACCACGCGCGTGCCCTCGACCGGGATGCCGACGAAGCCTGCAGCGGCCGTGCCCGACTGCGGCCGCTGTGCTGCGCCGCGCTTCGTGGCGACCTGCAGCTTGTCCTGCTCGCGCTTTTAAAATATTTCTTCTTGAGCTCGGTTTCACAATCTCGTTACTTTTAGTTGGTTGACCAGAAAAAGCCAAGATCTCATTCATGCAGACTATCACCAACAATGTTGC
>JBERSB010000336.1:0-3640 GCA_041236755.1 Luminiphilus sp.
CGAGACGATCAGCAAGCGCGACACGTATCTGCTCGGCAGCTACGAGGCGATCGACGGCGACAAGCTGAAGACGCTGCCCCAGGAGCAGCAGGACTCGATCAATGCCGTGGCGACGCCTGCCAAGCAGGACGCCTTGTCCAAGATGACCGTGTTCCCGCTCGGGATGTTGGCCTGCTACATCGGCCTGATGCTCTACTTCCGCTCGCGCGGCGGCTACAAGCCGGTCGAGCTCGCGTGCGGCGGCGGCGGCCATTAGGGGCCGCCACGACGGCCTGACATACGGCGCCCTGACATACGGCGCCCTGACGTACGGCGCCCCGACTCGAGAAGCTGTGCCCTAGTCGTCGCTCTTCGAGGCGGCGTCCGTGCTGGGCGCGGTTTTGCCCTTGGAGCCCGCCGCGTCCGGCTTGCCCGACTCGGGCTTGGCCGCCTCCGGCTTGGCCGCCTCGGCGTCCTTCTTGGCGTCCGCGGCGTAGCTGTCGCCGCGGTAGTCGGTCTCGTAGAAGCCCGAGCCCTTGAAGATCACGCCGGCACCCGTGCCGATCAGCCGCTCGAGCTTGTTCTTCTTGCACTCCGGGCACTTCTTGAGCGGGTCCGAGCTGATGCTCTGGAACTCCTCGAAGCGGTGCCCGCAGGCCTTGCAGGCATAGTCGTAGGTCGGCAACGCGCTACTCCTCTGTGCCCGCGTCGCCGTCCGGCTGGGGGCCTGCGACGATCACCTTGCTGTGGCGCACGACGTGCTCGCCGAGCATGTAGCCGGTCTGCATGACGCGCAGGACCTGGTTCTCGGGAGCGTCTGCGGTGGGCTCCTTGCCGAGCGCCTCGTGGCGCGCCGGGTCGAAGGGCTGGCCCTCGGCGGCGATCTCCTTGAGGCCGTGGCGCTCGAGCGCGCCGCTCAGCATCGTGCGGACCATGCGCACGCCCTCGACAAGCGCGGCGACGTCGCCGGCCTGGCCCGCTGCCGAGCCGTCGGCGGCCTCGCCGTCGTAGGACTGCAGCGCGAGCGCGAACGTGTCGAGCACCGGCAGCAGCTCCTGCGTCAGGCCCTCGATCGTGCGGCGTCGGCCGTCCTCGAGCTCCTGGCGCTGGCGGCGGAGGATGTTCTGCGTGTCGGCCATCGCGCGCTGCAGCTTCTGCTCGAGCTGGTCGCGCTCCTCGCGGAGCTTGGTCGTCTCCGCGTCGTGCGCCGGCACCTCGACGGTCGGCTCGTTGCCGGGCCCGCCTTCGGTGGTGCCACCATCGCCTGTCGGCTCCGTGGCGGCGTCCACCGGCTGCTCCTCGAGGTCCTTGGGGTCTTCGGTCGATTCGTTCACGTCGGGCTCCTGCAGGCTCACGAGAAGATGTCCTTCACCTTCTCGAAGATGGTCTTCTTCTGGTCCTTCTTGGGCTTCTTGCCGGTCTCGAGCTCGTCGAACTTGTCGAGCAGCTCGCGCTGTTCGGCCGTGACCTTCGCGGGCACCTCCACCTGGATCTGCACCACGAGGTTGCCGCGGCCGTAGCCGTCGGGGCGGGGCAGGCCCTGGCTGCGCACGCGCAGCTTCTGGCCGGGCTGCGTGCCCGCGGGGATCTTCATCGCGACCTGCTCGCCGATGATGGTCGGGATGTCGACCTCGTCGCCCATCACGGCCTGGCGGAACGAGATCCGCGTCTGCATCAGCAGGTCGTCGCCGTAGCGGGTGAAGACCTCGTGCTCCTGGACGTGCAGCACGACGATCAGGTCGCCCGGCGGCGCGCCGCCCTCGCCGGGCTCGCCCTGGCCGGGGATGCGCTCGGCGTGGCCGTGCTCGATGCCGGCGGGGATCGTGATGTTGACCGGCGAGGTCTTGGGCACAGCGCCGCGTCCCTTGCACTTGGTGCAGGGGCTCTCGATGCGCTCGCCCTGGCCCTCGCAGGTCGGGCAGGTCTGCCGCAGCTGGAAGAAGCCCTGGCTGCGCACGACCTGGCCGTGGCCTTCGCACGTTTGGCAGGTCTTCTTCTTGGTGCCGGGCTTGGCGCCGCTGCCGGCGCACGTGCCGCACGCCTCGGAGCGCTTCAGCTCGATGGTCTTCTTGACGCCGGTCGCGACCTCCTCGAGCGTCAGCTCGAGGTCGATCTTGAGGCTCGCGCCGCGCCGGCCGCGGCCGCGCCGTGCGCCGCCGCCGAAGATCTGGTCGAAGAAGCCGCCGCCACCGCCGCCGCCGCCGAACATGTCGCCGAACGCGGCGAAGATGTCCTCGGCAGAAGCGAAGCCGGGGCCGCCGCCGCCCGCGCCGTCGACGCCGGCGTGGCCGAACTGGTCATAGCGCTGCTTCTTGTCGGCGTCCCCGAGCACGGCGTAGGCCTCGGCCGCCTCCTTGAAGCGGCGCTCGGCCGCCTCGTCGCCCGGGTTCTTGTCCGGGTGGTTGGCGACGGCGAGCTTGCGGTACGCCTTCTTGATCGCGTCGGCGTCGGCCGAGCGGTCGACGCCGAGGACCTCGTAGTAGTCGCGCTTGGAGCTCATGCGGCGGGATCCGTCATCGGGGGCAGGAGCGCGCTCCCTGCGCGCCCTGCGGGTGCGGCGCCAGCGGCGGCGCCGCGCCCGGCCGGCGTCAGCTGGTGCTGCCGTCGACCGCCTTCTTGTCGTCCTCGATGCTGGTGACCATCGTGTTGGTCGTCAGCATCAGGCCGGCGATGCTCGCCGCGTTCTGCAGCGCCGAGCGCACGACCTTGCACGGGTCGACGACGCCGGCCTTGAACATGTCGGTCCACTCGCCGGTCAGCGCGTTGAAGCCCTCGTTGGCCTTCTTGCTCCACGCCTCGTCGACGACGACCGAGCCGTCCTCGCCCGCGTTCTCGGCGATCTGGCGCATCGGCGCCTCGCAGGCGCGCTGGACGATCTCGACGCCGAAGCGCTGGTCGCCCTTTACCCGCAGGCTGTCGAGCACCTTGCTGGCGCGCAGCAGCGCCGTGCCGCCGCCGGGCACGATGCCCTCCTCGACGGCCGCGCGCGTTGCGTTGAGCGCGTCCTCGATGCGCTGCTTCTTCTGCTTCATGTCGGCCTCGGTCATCGCGCCCGCGCGGATGATCGCGACGCCGCCGGTCAGCTTGGCGAGGCGCTCCTGGAGCTTCTCGCGGTCGTAGTCCGACGTGGTCTTCTCGATCTGGCTGCGGATGCTGTCTGCCCGGGCCTCGATGTCCTTCTTCTTGCCGCCGCCGCCGATGACGGTCGTGGCGTCCTTGCTGATGCGGATCTTCGAGGCGGTGCCGAGGTGCTCGACGGTGACCTTCTCGAGCTGGATGCCGAGGTCCTCGCTGATGCACTGGCCGCCGGTCAGGACCGCGAGGTCCTGCAGCATGGCCTTGCGGCGGTCGCCGAAGCCCGGCGCCTTGACCGCGCAGACGTTGAGCACGCCCTTCAAGCGGTTGACGACCAGCGCCGCGAGCGCCTCGGACTCGACGTCCTCTGCGATCATGACCAGCGGCTTGCCGGTCCGCGAGACGGCCTCGAGCAGCGGGATCAGCTCGCGCACGTTCGAGATCTTCTTCTCGTGGACCAGCACGAGGGCGTCCTCGAACGCGGCCTCCATCGTCTTCGGGTCGGTGATGAAGTAGGGCGAGATGTAGCCCTTGTCGAACTGCATGCCGTCGACGTGCTCGAGCTCGGTGACGAAGCTCTTGCCCT
>JBERSB010000337.1:0-16397 GCA_041236755.1 Luminiphilus sp.
GCGTGGAACGAGGGCCGCATCGTCGTGCACGACGGGCGCCTGCAGCACTTCCTCAACGGCGCCAAGGTCGTCGATGTTGCCTGCCGCGGCCCCGAGTGGGACGAGATGGTCGGCGCGAGCAAGTTCCGCAACTGGCCGTTCGGCAAGGCCGCCGAAGGACGGCTGGCGCTGCAGGACCACGGCGACGAGGTCGCCTGCCGCGACCTGCGCGTCACGCGACTCTGAGGATCAGCTGCCGATCGTCGCGGTGACGCGGTTGCTAGTCGTCACGCCGAGCGGGTTCGAGAGGTCGAGCACGGCGACCTGGCTGTGCAGCTGGGCCCCGACGAGCGCGACCGTGTCCGGCACCGGCACCGTCCAGCTGGCAGCACCGGTGGCGTCCGCGACGCGGAACACCGTGTCGACGTAGTTGACCTCGAGCGCGCAGCCGACCGCGCCGAACGGCGTCAGGTCCACGAACGTCGACGCGACGCCCACGACGTGGAAGCAGTAGCCGTTGGCTCCCAGGCTGCTGCCGTCCAGCGAGTAGGTCGCGCCGAGCTGCGGCGTCTCGCGCACCAGCGGGGCTCCCGGCCCGAACGAGGTCGTCGCGACCTCCAGCGTGCGTCCTGCGCAGCCGCCGCCGAACACGACCGCGGCCGCCGCCGGGCTGCGCGCGAGGTCGAGCAGGTAGGCGCCGGGCTGGCTGCCCGCCACGCCCCGCACCGCCACCTGCACGAGCCCGCTGGGCACGCGCACGTCGAGCCGCTGGTCCCATGCGTCCCGGTCGCTGGCGAAGAAGGGCCCGGCGATCAGGTTGGGCGGCGTCGCGGCGTCGAACACGTAGAGCACCGGGTCCTCCGCCGGCGCCGCTGCGGTAGCCGTCGCGTCGAGCCGCACGTGCAGCACGCTGTCGCCGAACAGCAGGACCCGCCAGAAGTCCCAGTCGCCGTCGCGACCCGTCGACTGCAGGGCCCCGCTGCACCGCGCCGGCGCCAGCACGCTGGTCGCGACGCCGCCGGTGCGCGGGTCGTTGTTCTCCGGACCTTCCGGCGCGAGCGGCGGGCTCTGCGCTGCAGCTAACGCGCGGCAGCGCACGTCGAGCAGGTAGCTGCCAGCGACCGCGTTCGGGCCGCCTTCGACCGCGACGTAGTAGGTCCCCGCAGCGAGGGCCGGCGCGAACAGCTCCGAATACCAGCCCGCGCCCACGCCGTCGTCGCTCGCCTGCAGCGGGCCGCCGGTGTCGTCGAGCAGCGTCAGCACCGTGTCGCGCGCAGCTCCGCCGGGGCCCGGCGCCGTCGCGATCGTCAGGTCTGCGCCGGCCTGCAGCACCACGCGGTACCAGTCCTCGTCCGACGCCGAGCTGAGCGCGCCCTGCGCCTCGGCGCCGCACCCAAGCGGCGTCGCGCTCGCGAGGCCGGCGTTGGGCTCGGGACCCTCGGCGACGCGCTGACCCAGCACGGACCCCGCGAGCCGCGGCAGAGCGATGCAGAACCCGAGGCGGACGCGCATGGCAACAGTCTACCGCGAACGGCTACGGGCGCCGCCGCGGCGGCGCCATCAGCAGCCGCCGGTTCGGGTCGATCTTGTACTCGGCGTCGCCGAGCCGGATCTCGCCCTTGTTGTCGACGACTTCGACCCGCACCTCCCCGCCGCTGACGCTGACCGGCACCGACATCGGGAACGGAAGATCTCCCGGCGTCCGCCACTCCAGGTGCAGGGTGCCGTCCTCGACCCAGTACTCGATCCGCGGCAGGCCTGCGCGCCGCACGTAGACCTCGAAGAACCACGACGTGTCCTCGCCCGCGACCTCGCTGACGAGCGCGATGAAGTCGTCGGTGTCGACGAACCGCACCTGGCCGCCGTCGGTGCGCTGCTGCGCCGCCTCGTCAGGGTAGGCGAACCGCCGGAGCACCTGCAGGAAGCGCTCGTCGCCCAGCAGGTAGCGCAGCGAGTGCAGCACCAGGCTGCCCTTGTAGTAGAGGTCGTTGCCGCCGCCCCCGCCGAAGTAGATCTGCTTGCTGTTGCGGACCTCGCGCGGCGCGATCGGGGCGCGGTTCATCGTGCCGTGCCGGTGGATCTCGGCCTCGTAGGCCTTCCTGCCGAACCGGGCCTCGCGGTAGAGCGGCTGCATATAGGTGGCGAAGCCCTCGTGCAGCCACATGTCCTTCCAGTCGCGGCAGGTCACCAGGTTGCCCCACCACTCGTGCGCGAGCTCGTGGTTGTGCAGCCAGTCGTACTGCTCGTCCTTGAAGCCGTTGCCGTAGGCGATGATCGTCTGGTGCTCCATGCCGAGGTGCGGCGTCTCGGCGACGCCGTACTTCTCGTGGCGGAACGGATACGGCCCCAGCAGCCGTTCGAACACCGCGATGTGGTCGAGGAAGGCCGGCATGCACCGCCTGGCCTTGCGCACGCTGCTCGGCAGCACGAAGAAGCTGACCTTCATCTCGGTGCCGTCGACGCACCGGAACGTGTCCTCGAGCTCGACGTAGGGCGCGATGTTGAGCGCGATGTTGTAGTTGGCGATCGGCGAGGCGGACCGCCAGTGGAACGTCGTGCGCTTGTCTCGGGTGACCGGCGCTGCTGGCATCGTGCCGTTCGACGCGCACACGAGGCCCTCGGGCACCGTGCAGTGGAGGTCGAACCCGTCGGGCTTGTCCGAGGGGTGGTCCTTGCACGGCCACCACAGATCAGCCCCCTCGCCCTGGCACGAGGTCGCGATCCACGGCTCGCCTGTGGGCGTCTGCGCCCAGGTGAACCCGCCGGTCCACGGCGGGCGCTCGGCGACCACGGGTTCGCCTCCGTAGCTGACCTCCACCTCGAAGTGCGTGCCCGCCCGAAGGCCACCGCTGGGCCGCACCACGATGCGTCGCTCCGCGAAGGTGTACGGTGCGTCTCTACCCGAAATCTTCACGCTCTCGACCGCGAGGTGGTCGTCCAGATCCAGCGCGAACGACGAGGCGTCGGCGACGACGTCTGCGCGCATCGTCAGCTCACCCTGGATCGCGCGCCGCTCCGGGTCGACCTCGATCCTCAGCGTGTAGTGCCGCACGTCGTAGCATGCCTGATCTGCCGAGAGCGGACCGCCCGAGACGTTGGGCGCAGGTGAAGGCTCTGCCTGGGCAACAGCGACGGGCAGCGCCGCTGTCGCGAGCATCAGAATCCGGGCGCTCATCGCCGCAGTCTACGCAGCCACGGCCGCCAGACTCCGCGTCAATCGGGTGGCTTCTGCGGGCGGATTGCACAACACTCCCCGCCGTCTCGTCCCGGCCGCGGCGCGTGCTCCAGCCCAGCGCCGCTGTGCCCGCAGCACCCTGACCGACCACCACCCCACCACCCGACCATGAGAATCGCCGTGAACGGCCTCGGCCGCGTCGGCCGCCTGTTCCTCCGCGCCGCGCTCGACGACGACCTGCCGGTCTGCGCGGTCAACGAGCCCGACGGCGACGCCGAAGGGCACGCGCTCGGGCTGATGTTCGACTCGGTCCAGGGCCGCTTCGGCCGCGACGTGCGCGCCGCCGGGGACCGGCTGCACGTCGAGGACAAGACCATCGACGTGCTCGGTGTCCCCGCGTTCGAGGACCTGCCCTGGTTGTCCTTGGGCGTCGACCTCGTCGTCGACTGCAGCGGCGCGGCCAAGCAGCTCGAACGCGCGCGCGTCCACCTCGACCGCGGCGCGAAGAGCGTGCTCGTCAGCAACCCGGTCCCGGGCGTTCCGAACCTGGTCTACGGCGTCAACCACGCCGACTGCGACTTCGTCGCCAACCCGGTGGTCACGGCCGCGTCGTGCACCACCAACTGCCTCGCGCCGGTCGTGCGCGTCCTCCACGACGCGATCGGCATCGAGCGCGGGGCGGTCACGACCATGCACGCCCCGACCAACACCCAGGTCGTCGTCGACCGCCCGCACAAGGACCCGCGGCGCGCCCGCTCGGCGCTGCTCAACATGATCCCCACGTCGACGAACTCGGCGACGGCGGTCACTCTGATCGTGCCCGAGCTCGAGGGGCGGCTGGACAGCATCGCCGTGCGCGTCCCCGTGCTCAACGCGTCGTTGACCGACTGCACGTTCGAGATGCAGCGGCCGACGACCGTCGAAGAGGTCCACAGCGCCATCCGTACAGCGGCCGCAGGCCCCATGCGCGGCGTGCTCGGCATCGAGGAACGTCCGCTCGTCAGCTCAGACTACGCCAACGACCCCCGCAGCGGCGTCGTCGACGCAGGCTGCACGCGCGTCGTCGACGGACGCCTGTTGAAGGTCATGATCTGGTACGACAACGAGTGGGGCTACGCCAACCGGATGAAGGACCTCACGCGCTGCATCCTGGCCGCCCACGGATGACCGGCCGCCCGCAGCTCGGCGGCTACCTACTGGTGACGCTCTGCTACTGGGCCTTCACGCTCAGCGACGGCGCGCTCCGCATGCTCGTGCTGCTGCACCTCCACGAGCGCGGCCAGACCGCGTGGGCCCTGGCGCTGATCCTGGTGCCGTACGAGCTGGCAGGCGTGTTCACCAACCTGCTCGGGGGCTACCTCGGCGCGCGCTTCGGGCTCCGCCTCACGCTGATCTCGGGCCTCGCCATGCAGGCGGTCGCGTGCGCGATGCTGGCCGTCGAGGCGAGCGCGCTGACCGTCGGCTACGTAGCGGCGACCCAGGTCCTCTCGGGCGTCGCCAAGGACCTCGCCAAGACGAGCGCCAAGACCTACGTCAAGGCGCTCGGGCCGTCCGACGACCGCCGCGGACTGTTCCGCTGGGTGGCGTGGCTCACCGGCAGCAAGAACACGATGAAGGGGCTCGGCTTCTTCGTCGGCGGCGCGCTGCTCGCGTCGTGCGGGTTCGCGCAGACCAACCTCGGCCTCTCGGGCCTGCTCGCAGGGTTCGCGGCGCTCGCGCTCGCCTGCCTGCCGCGCGTCCCGGGACGTGCGGGCGCAGCGCCGCTCGACGTGCTCCGACAGGACGCGCGGTTGTGGTGGCTGAGCACTGCGCGGCTGCTGCTGTTCGGGGCGCGCGACGCGTGGTTCGCCGTCGCCGTGCCGCTCTACCTCATCGCAAGCGGTTGGACGAGCGTCGGCGTCGGCGCGTTCCTCGCGGCGTGGATCCTCGTCTACGGCTGCGTGCAGGCGCTGGCGCCGCGCCTTACCCGCGCCGAGAGCGCAGCGCAGGGCGCGCGGGCGACGGCGTGGTGGACCGCCGCGCTGCTGCTGCCGCTGCTCGCCGGGGCCGCGCTGAGCGAGCAGGTCGACGCGTCGCCGGCGGTCGCCATCGGCGAGCTGTGCCTGTTCGGCGCGCTGTTCGCCGTCACCAGCAGCCTGCACAGCTGGCTGGTGCTTACGATGCACGACGACGCGCGCGCGCCCGAGCGCGTGGGCTTCTACTACGCCGGCAACGCGCTCGGCCGCCTGTGCGGCACGCTGCTCTCCGGCGCGCTGTTCCACACCGCCGCAGACGCCGACCAGGGCCTCGTCAGGTGTCTGTGCGGATCGATCGGCGCGGTGTGCCTCGCCGCACTGTGCACGACCGCGCTCGCGCGGCGCCTGGCTTGAGCGACGCCTGGCTTGAGCGACGCGTGGCTTGAGCGACGCGTGGCTTGAGCGACGCGCGGCTTGAGCGACGCCGGGCTTCGGCGACGCCGCGGGCCCCATCCGGGATCAGCCCGCGACCAGGCGTTGTAAGAGCTCGAAGGGCAGGTTGCCGCCGCAGACGACCACCGCCACGCGCTGGCCGCGCCGCTCGCGGTCCGCGCGGCACGCCGCGATCGCGACGCCCACGGCCCCCTCGACGAGCAGGTGCTGGTGTCTCAGCGCGTCTTGCATGCCCTGCTCGATGGCCTCTTCGTCGACGTCGACGAAGCGGTCGACCAGCGCGCGGCACCACGGAAACGTCACGGCGCCGGGCTCGACCCCGCCCGCGGTCGAATCCGACCACGTCTCCCCGCAGGGCACGTCGTGGATGTGGCCCTCGCGCACGCACTGGGCCATCGCCGGCGACGCCTCGGGAGAGCAGCCGACGAACTCGACGCCGTCGCGACGGGACTTCGCGAGCGCGGCCATGCCCGAGACGAGCCCGCCGCCGCCGACAGCCACGTAGACCGCGTCGACCTCGGGCCAGTCCTCGAGGATCTCGTGCATGACCGTGCCCTGGCCCGCGACGACGTCCGGGTCGTTGTAGGGCGACACGTAACGCCGGCCGGTCTCCGCCGCGACCTCGCGCGCGCGCGCCTCGGTGACGACGCAGTCGTCCCCGAAGACCTGCAGCGACGCGCCGAGCTGACGGATCGCGTCCTGCTTGCCCTTCGGGGTCGTCTCGGGCACGAACACTTCTGCCGCTACGCCCAGCTGCCGGCTGGCAGCCGCGAGCCCCAGGCCGTGGTTGCCCGACGATGCTGCTACGACGCCGCGCGCGCGCTCCGCAGCCGGCATCACCAGCAGCGCATGGGTCGCGCCGCGGACCTTGAACGAGCCGGTGTGCTGGACGTTCTCGAGCTTCCAGCGCACGTCGGCGCCCAGCTCTTCGGACATCCACGGGCACGGCACCAGCGGCGTGTGCAGCACCCTGCCTCGCAGCCGCTCGGAGGCCGCTTCGACGGCCGCCGCGAGCTCCGGGGCCCCGCCGGGATCAGTCACCGTCGGTGGGCTCCGCAGACGGCCTGCTCTGCTCGTGCCGGATCGGGCCGGCCAGCGACTGCAGGCGGACGGAGGCGCCGGCGGGCACCGCGAGGCGCGCGCCGCACCACGAGACCTGGGTGTCGCGCACAGCTACGCAGGTCACCTCCGCGCCGTCCTCGGACAACATGGAGTCCCCCGCGACCAGCGCCGCGCGCACGCCTTCGGGCGGCTGCACGAAGAACGTCACCCGGTGCCCGGACGGGATGTCCGTCTCGCCGAACGCGTGCCGCCAGAGCAGCGGCCTGCCGCCTAGGTTGGTGATGGTCACGCGCCCGCCATACCAAGAGGGCTCGTCGACGCGGCGCAGGTCGACGTCGGCCGGCAGCGCCTGCGTCGTCGGCGCGAGCGCCCCGAACAGCGCCGCCAGCCCGCCGAGGCCGGCACCCCCGCCCGTGTCGTCCGTCGCCGCTTGCGGCGGCGGGATGACGAGGCTGCTGCCGTCGGGCAGCTGCAGCGTGTGCCGCCGTCCCCGCGCGCGCAGGCGCAGGAAGCTCACCTCCTTGCAGTCCATGGAGACCTCGTCCTCGCTCAGCGCCACGACGTCCAGCCGGGTCGGCCCGATGGCCTGCACCCTGGTGCTCTGGTGCAGCAGAACTTCGCACGCGCCGTCCCGCCGGATCTCCACGCCGCTCCCGACCGGGAGCGAGGCGAACTTGTCGTGCTGCATCGACGGCACGAACGGCTCGTCGGCCGACGCCCGGAACCACGTCCGGCCGCGCTGCGCGACCAACAACCCGACGTCGGTCGCGAACGGCAGCGGCTTGCGCGCCCGGAGACGCACCCAAGACGGCCACCCGGGCGGCTCGGGCGCCGCGGCGGGCAGCGGCGCCGACAGGGCCCCCGTCAGCGGATCGTCGGGGTCTGCGGGCAGCGGGTAGTTGCCGTAGCCCTGCAGCCGCGAGGGGAACGCCGGGAAGCCCGACCACTTGGGCAAGGACGGCGCCGACCAGATCGTCGAGAGCCCGTCGGGTGCGTTGCCGCCGCCGCGGCGCTGCAGGCCGCCCGGCTCGAGGAACGACCCGGGCAGGTTCTGCTGCAACCCGGTCGGCTGCGTCGCCTGTCCGGCCTGCCCCTGCGGGCCCTGGGTCGCGCCGAGGCCCGTCGGGTCCAACGGCTGGATCTGCGCCGGCGCCAGCGCCGCCAACCAGACCGCTGCGATCGCCGCGGCCGCTTTCGCCCGTGTCACCATGCGCTGCATCACCTGCCTCCGATCGGCTGGAAGAACGACTCGTACTTGTCGAGGAACGCGTCCGTGAGGACCTTGCGCTCCGCCACCGCGTCGGCCAGGGGCACGTCGACGATCTCGCCCGACTGCATCGCCGACATCCTACCGAACCGCCGCTCCATCACGAGCCGCGCGGCGCGCGCGCCCAGCCGCAGCGCGAAGATCCGGTCGAAGGCCGTCGGCTGGCCCGCGCGCTGCAGGTGCCCGAGCACGAGCGCGCGCGCGTCCCAGCCGATCCGCTCGCGGACGAGGCCGGCGAGCTGCTCGGCGACCCCGCCGATGCGGTACTCGCCCCACTCGTCGCGGTCGTCCGTCGAGATGCAGGCGCCGTCCTGCCAGAGCCGCGTGCCTTCCGCGACCGCCACGATCGCGGAGCGCGCGCCGCCGGCGCGGACCTGTTCGAGGCGCTCGCACACCGCTTCGACGTGCGCCGGCCGCGCGGGCACGAGGATGCCCTCGGCGCCCGCGGCGACGCCCGCATACGCGGTGATCCAGCCGGCGTGCCGGCCCATGCACTCGACGAAGAACACGCGGCTGTGGGATTCGGCGGTGCTGCGCAGGTCGTCCATCGCGCGGGTCGCGACCTCGACGGCGCTGAAGAAGCCGAACGTGAAGTCGGTCGCGTCCAGGTCGTTGTCGATCGTCTTGGGAACGCCCACGACCGGCACCCCGTGTTCCTCGAAGAGGCGGTGCGACGCGCCGAGCGTACCCTCGCCGCCGATCGTCACCAGCGCGTCCAGCCGGTTGGCCTCGATCGTCGCCAGCACCTTGGGGATCGAGGTCTCTGCGTCGCGGTAAGGGTAGGCCTTGCTGCTCCCGAGCGAGGTGCCGCCGTCGACCAGCATGTGCTGGAAGCTGGCCGGGTCGATCGTGCGCGTGACGTTCTCGATCAGGCCGCGCCAGCCGTCGGCGAACCCAACGAGCTCGACGTCGTGTTCGAGCAGCCGGCGACCCAGCCCACAGATCGCTGCGTTGAGGCCGGGCGCGTAGCCGCCTGCCGTCAGGACGCCTACTCGCATGCTCATGGACTGTCCGTGTCTCCGTCGTCGATCGGGTAGCGCGGCCCGCGGAAGGGCTCGGGGTCGTCCGCGGCGGCCGGCGGCACCTCGGGCGCGTTCTTGCCGAGCTTGCCTGCGAAGCCCTGGAACTCGAGCTCGAACTCCGCCCGCATACCATCGGTTAGCCGCACCAGCTCCTTGAAGCGCCCCTCCATGGCCCGGCGCAGCCGCTCGCTGCCGCCGTGGTGGTCCTGGCCCTCGGCGCAGGTGAACTGCCCCAGCACCCGGAGCTTCTTCGGCGAAGCTGCGCGGACCTGGACCCGCAGCCGCGTCACCTCCGGCAGCGCTTCGCCCGCTGCGCGCAGCCCGGCTTCTACGGCTTCGCGCGCGACGCGGACGGGACCGGTCGCGCCCGCGCTGCGGATCCAGCCGTCGTCGAGCTGCGGCTCGCGACGCCGCACGAGGTATGCGAAGTTCCAGAGCAGCAGCGCGATCGCGGCGACGAAGCCGAGCCAGGCGCCCAGAGTGCCGAGCGGCAGCAGCAGCGTGCGCTCTCGTTGCCCGGACTCGCCGACGACCGCGGGCTGCAGGAAGCTCACGACCCAGAGCGCGGCCACGCCGTTGGCGACCGCGAGGTTGACGACCAGCAGGATGCGACCGGTGTAGCGTCGTCGTGCGGCCATCGTGGATCCGCGCGCCTAGCGCGGCGCGAAGTAGCGGTCGATGAAGCCGGTGTCGATGTCGCCGGAGCAGAAGTCGCTGTGCTCGAGGATGCGCAGGAACAGCGGCGCCGTGGTCGCGATGCCGTCCAGCGTCATCTCCGCGATCGCGCGGCGCGCCGCCGCGATCGCCTGCGCCCGGGTGTTCCGGTGCACGATGAGCTTGCCGACCACCGAGTCGTAGTGCGGCGGAACCGTGTAGCCCTGGTAGACGTGGCTGTCCCACCGCACGCCCGGACCGGCCGGCGGCACGAACGCGCTGATCGTGCCGGGCGACGGCTGGAAGTTGCGGTCGGGGTCCTCGGCGTTGATCCGGAACTCGATCGCGTGGCCGCGCATCGCGATGTCCTCCTGGCGGAACGAGAGCCGTTCGCCGGCGGCCACCAGGATCATCTCGCGGATCAGGTCGGTGTCCGTGACCTGCTCGGTCACCGGGTGTTCGACCTGGATGCGGGAGTTGATCTCGATGAAGTAGAAGTTCTTGTCCTGGTCGAGCAGGAACTCGACCGTGCCCGCCGACTGGTAGTTGGCGACCTTGGCGAGCCGCACCGCCGCCTCGCCCATCTTCTTCCGCGTGTCCTCGTCGAGCACCGGACACGGGCTCTCCTCGAGCAGCTTCTGGTGGCGGCGCTGCAGCGAGCAGTCGCGCTCGCCGAGGTGCACGACGTTGCCGTGCGCGTCCGCGATGATCTGGATCTCGACGTGCCGCGGGCGCTCGACGAACTTCTCGATGTAGACCGTCGAGTTCTTGAACGCGGCCTCGGCCTCGGCGCGCGCCGAGTGGAAGCCGTTGACCATGCTCGCGTCGTCGTGCGCGACGCGCATGCCGCGACCGCCGCCGCCGGCCGCCGCCTTGATCAGGACGGGGTAGCCGATCTTGCGCGCGACCTCGAGCGCGGTCTGCTCGTCCTCGACCGGCCCGTCGCTGCCGGGAACGCACGGCACGTCCGCCCGCGCAGCCAGCTCCTTGGCCGCGACCTTGTCGCCGCACTCGGTGATCGCCGAGGCCGAGGGGCCGATGAACTTGATGTTGCAGCTCTGGCAGACCTCGGCGAAGTGCGCGTTCTCGCTGAGGAAGCCGTAGCCAGGGTGGATGGCCTCGGCGTCCGCGATCTCGGCCGCGGCGATGATCGCCGGGATGTTCAGGTAGCTGTCCGCCGACGGCGCCGGCCCGATGCAGATCGTCTGGTCGGCGTAGCGCAGGTGCAGGCTGTCCTTGTCGGCCTCGCTGTAGACCGCGACGGTCTCGATGCCGAGGTCCTTGCAGGCGCGCAGGATACGCAGCGCGATCTCGCCGCGGTTGGCAACCAGGATGCGTTGGAACATCGGAGCCTCAGCGGATGAGGAAGAGGGGCTGACCGAACTCGACCGGTTCGCCGTTGTTGACCAGGACCTCGAGCACCTCGAAGTCGCGCTCGGCCTTGATCTCGTTCATCACCTTCATCGCCTCGACGATGCACAGCGTCTTGTCGGCTGTAACGCGGTCACCCGCCTTGACGAACGCTTCGGCGTCCGGCGACGGCGCCGAGTAGAACGTGCCGAGCATCGGGGACTTGAACACCTCGCCTTCGGGCTCTGCAGGCGCACCGGCTGCCTCGGCGGGCGCCGCTGCGATCGCAGGCGCGGCCGCCTGCGCGGCGGGCGCCGCCATGGGCATCGGCGCGGCGGCCGCGTAGGTGACCGCCTGCGGCTCGGTGCGGCGCACGCGCCAGCGCGCGCCCGCCTCCTCGAGCTCGACCTCGACGACGTCGCGCTCCTCCATCATCGCCACCAGCCGCTCCAGCTGGCTCAGGCGGTCGTCGGCCCCCGAGCTGCGCTTGGCAGCAGCCCTCTTCGCAGGCGCCTTCTTCGCGGCGGACTTCTTCCCCGGAGCCTTCCTGGCCGGCGCCTTGCGCGCGGCCGCGGGCTTCTTCTTGGGGGTGGACTTCTTCTTCGAGGAACGCTTCGCAGCCATCGTTTGTCGCTGTATCCGGCGGAGACTCCCGCGCAGTTCCGCAAAGGAGAGGGCTTCGGCAGACCGGATTCCAGGGAGAACCGCGCGCACCGCGGGTCCGACGCAGCGCTCGACGGAGCGCCTGCTCGCTCCACCGCGCGAGCACCTCCGGCGCGCTACGACCGCCCGGGGTCACGATACGAACAGCCTCGGACCCGCTCCCCGCGGGCGCGAGCGGACCCGCGCGAGCGCCCGCAGGCCTCGGCGGAGCACCCACCCCGCTGGCGAGCTCCGGAAGCCCCGGTAGAAAATGCCCGTCCGAAGCGCCGGAGTTCTGCCCGACCGCCAATGGAAATACTGCCGAAGGAACCGGCGAGCTCCCGACCCCACGGCCTGTCGCCGTCGCCCGCTCGGCCGCGTGGCGCAAACCGTCTTCAGCCCTTCCCAAGGGGATTTGGGGCCCTTCTGCGCGACCCGGGCCAGGCCTCGTCGACGCTGCGGTAGGGCGCCGGGGCGCGGCCTCCCCGCCGCGCCGCCATGCAAAACCTAAAGTGTTGGCCAGGTGCGGCTTACGTATCCAACGCCATACTTGTCCCAAGATTCATGTTTTCGAATCCAAATACGTCGGACCCGCAACCCTAGCTCCCCTGCTGGCAGCGAGGCTCCGCAACTCGCTTGCGGCAGACCCGCACCACGGCCGCGACCGCGTGCACAGCGTCTACTTCGACACGCCGGACCGCCGCGCCCTCCAAGAGGTAGAGAGCGGCGACCGGGACAAGGTCAAGGTCCGCATCCGCTGGTACGAGTCCACGGGCCCCGAGGCTGCATGGCTCGAGTGCAAGCGCAAGCACGGCGCGCGGCGCAGCAAGGTCCGGGTCCCCGTCGACGACGTCGACCCGGATCTCCCCCTGCACCACCCGCGATGGCAACAGCTGCTCGCGCGTCTCACCGCGCACGATCCGACGCCGACCGCCACGCTCTCGCCGTGCCTGCACCTCGCCTACCGACGACGGCGATACGTGCACCGGCCGTCCGGTCTGCGCGTCGCCCTGGACGACGACCTGCGCCTGCACGCAGCACACCACCGCTTCGCGAGGACCTCGCCGCCGCGTAGCGCCCCTCATGAGAACCTCGTCCTCGAGTTGAAGGGCGACAGCCGGCAACTGCCGCAGGCGCTCGGCTTCGTGCGCGAGCTCGGCCTGCGAAGGCGCGCGTTCTCCAAGTTCGGCGCGATGTGTGGGGCGGAGTAACGAAAGCCATGGACCAGCTCCGACAACTGCTCGAACGAATCGGCAATCTCGACGCCACCGACGTCAACTTCACGGACTGGCTACCGCTGCTCGCCGTGCTGACGCTCAGCGCCGCGGCCGCCCTATGCCTCAGCCTGCTCTACGCCGTGTTCTTCGAACGACGCGCCACGGGCTCGGACATCCACCGCGCGTTCCCGGCGCTCGGCCTCGCCATCACCGCGATCTTCATCTGCTTGCAGCATTCCCTGCCGATGTCCCTCGGACTGCTCGGCGCGCTGTCGATCGTCCGCTTCCGCACGCCGGTCAAAGAGCCCGAGGAGATCGGCTTCTTGATGGTCTTGATCGCCTGCTCGATCTGCTGCGCCACCCTCGAGTTCACGTTGCTCGCCATCGTGCTCTCGCTGACCGTCGGGGTGTTGCTGGCGCTGCGCTTCCTGCCCTGGTTCCGGGTCACGCGCGGAGCCGCAGCATCGGTCGTGATCAGCACCTCCGCAGACCGCGACGAGGCCGACGTCACGCAGCTCCTGGAGCTCGCGCAGAGTTCCAGCCATCGCGCGGCCCTCGACGGCGTCGCCGACTGCGACGGCGTGCGCACGGTCACCCTCCGCCTCTACCGCGGCACCGCGAGCAGCCTCGCGTCCCTGCACCGGTCCCTCAAGGAGGCGTGCCCCAACAGCGAGGTGAGCGTGTTCGTGCACGACGCGCGCCCAGGTAGGACAGGATGAGAACCGTCAGCGGTAGCTGGTGGCCGTTGTTCGCCGCCACCGTCACGACCGCGAGCCTGCTCTACGTGTTGGCGGCGCTCGACGCGGCCGCCGCGTCCAGACGGGGCGCGCAAGTCTCTGCTCGCGACCTGACGCGCAACCAGCTCCGAGAGCACCTGGTGTCGACGGGAGCGGTCACAGCGACCCTGAGACCAGAGGTCCTCGGGGAGTCGCCTCCCGTACAGATCGGGCTGGTCGCCTTCGAGCGCGCCGCGCCTGGCCGCGCCGCCGCCGCGCCGCGTCACGGCGTCCTGCCTAGCGAACGGCTCGGCCTCGCTGCTGCGAGCGCAGCGCCTGACCGGACGCTGCTCTCGATCGCGGTCGACCCGCGCGACCTCCACGACCCCGCGATCGGGATCATGGTCCATCCGTTCCAGCGGGGCGAGCGATGGGTGCGCGGGGCCTGCGCGACGCTCTTCGAGGGCGGCGAGGCGGTGGCGTCTTCGATCGCTGGGCTGCAGGTGCACGGCGGCACCAGCCGCATCCGGCCGCGAAAGAGCTTTCGCCTGCGTTTCGACCCCAGCTTCGCGTCCACCGAGGCGCCCTCGGACTACCTGGTCGACGCCGCGGGCGACCACCTCGTCGTGCACTCCGACTGGCGCCGAGGTCGGTTCGTGAACCCGATCGGCTACGAGTGCCTCGCCCGCTGCGGCGTCGCCACGCCGAAGACGAAGCCGGTGCGCCTCGCGATCAACGGCGCGCTGCAGCCGGGCGTCTACTTCCTCACCGAACGGCTCGACGACTCCTACCTGCGGGATCGCCACGGCAGCTTGAACCCCCAGACCCAGCGCAAGGGCAACCGGCGCTCCCGCAACTACGACAAGGTCCGTCACATCCTGAACAACGTCGAGGAGGACCTCACCGTCGAGCGCGTCCAGGGCTGGTTTGACGTGGACGCGGCCGAGCGCTGGGCGGCGGCGATGTTGCTGCTCGCGCCGTTCGACTGCATGCAAGGGCTCGAGTACCGAACCGAGGACGACCGGCGCTGGCGCTGGGTCGCGTGGGACGTCGACTGGGCGCTCGACGACTGGCCTGTAGAGCTGCAGCAGCAAGTCCTCCCGAAGAACTTCACGACGTGGTTCGCGGGCCAGACGTTCGACATTCGGGCCGCGTGGTTCGAGGCCGCGATGATGCGCCCCGCCACGCTCCGCAACCGCATGCTCGCCCGCATCCGCGCGACCGTCGAGCACCACGCGATTCCTGAGTGGTGGCAGCAGACCTACGCGAGCTACCGGACCATGGCCCGACGCATGCTCGGCGACGACGCCGTCCGTGAGCTCGAGCTGCTCGACCGGATGGAACGCTGGACCACGGGCCGTCCCGATGCCCTGCGTCGCGAACTCGCGGAGCGCTTCGAGCTGGGCGAGGCGCACGAGATCCGGGTCATGGTCGCCGACGGGTCCACCGTCACCATCGAGGGCTTCCGTTACGGGCGCTCGTGGGTCGGTCACGCGTTCGCCGGTGAACACATCGCGCTCGAGGCAGGGCCGAACGACATGCTCGTCTGCTCCGACGGGGCCGACGCGGCGGCGAGCGCCCTGCGTCTTGTCGTGGACGGACCCGCCACGTTCTTCGTGGGTGCACGCCGGTAGCAGCTAGAGCATCTCCGCGATCTGCACGGCGTTCAGGGCAGCGCCCTTCTTGAGTTGGTCCCCGACCACCCAGAACGTCAGCCCCGGCGCAAAGACGCGCGCCGACCGCACCCGGCCGACGCCGCAGGCGTCACGTCGCGCATAGGGGCCGGGCATGGGGTAGCGGTGCGCCCCCGGATCGTCCTCCAGCTCCAGACCGGGCGCCGCGCGGAACAACTCCTGCGCCTCGAGGACCCCGAGCGGACGCTCGAGCTGCACGGTGACCGACTCGCTGTGGCTACGGGCGACCGGCACGCGCACGCACGTAGCGTCGACGGCGAGCTCGGGCAGCTCCAGGATCTTGCGGACCTCGTGGAGCATCTTGTCTTCCTCCCGCGTGTAGCCGTCCTCCATGAACACGTCGACGTGCGGGAACAGGTTGAACGCGAGCGACTGCGGCAACGCCTCGGGAGCCGGCTGCGGTTGCCCGGCCAGCGCCGCCCGCGTCGCGTCTTGCAGCTCGTCCATGGCGCGCTGCCCGGCGCCCGAGGCCGCCTGATAGGTCGACACCACGACGGCGCTCAGGCCCGCGGCCTCGTGGAGGGGATGCAGCGCCAGCACCAGGATGATCGTCGAGCAGTTGGGGTTGGCCACGATGCCCTGGTGGCCCTGCAGCGCGGCTGCGTTGACCTCGGGCACGACCAGCGGGACGTCCGGCAGCATGCGGAACGCCGAGCTGTTGTCGATCACCAAGCAGCCCGCGTCGACGGCGGCCCGCGCGTAGGCCTTGGAGGTCGCCCCGCCCGCCGAGAAGAACGCGACGTCGACCCCGTCGAACGCGCGCTCGTCCAAGGCCTCGACGACCAGGTCCTCGCCCCGGAACGCCATCCTGCGTCCGGCGGAGCGCTCCGACGCGAGCAGCCGCAGCGAGGCCATCTCGAAGCGGCGCTCCTCGAGGACCTCGAGGAACTCTTGGCCGACCGCGCCGGTCGCGCCCACGATGGCCACGCGCGGCGCCGTCACTGGTCCGCCCCGCGCTCGAAGGTGCCCGACTTGCCGCCGCTCTTGTGCATCAGGCGCACGCCGTCGATCACCGCCGCCCGGCACCTCGCCTTGGTCATGTCGTAGATCGTCAGCGCCGCGACGCTCGCTGCCGCCATCGCCTCCATCTCGACGCCGGTGCCGGCGACCGTGCGCGCCTCCGCGGTGACCCGGACCGACGCCTCGCCGCTGGGAGCGAAGTCGACGCTGGCGTGGCTGAGCGCGAGCGGATGGCAGAGCGGGATCAGCCG
>JBERSB010000338.1:0-4887 GCA_041236755.1 Luminiphilus sp.
GCGGTTCGTTCTCGTACCGGACTCTAGCCGCTGGACCGGCGCAGATCACGGCGCGGAGCGCGCCAGGGGCGATCGCGGCGCACCACGGCGCCGCGCGCGCGGCCCCGCTAGCGGACCGAGCCGGAGCCCGAGCGCTTGCGGCCCAGGCGCTCCCGCGCCAGCGCCTTGCGGAGCGAGGCCTCGGCCTTGAGGAACTCCTCGCTCAGCTTGTCGAGGTTGGCCATCTTCTCGCGGGCCTCCTTCTCCTTCTGCTCGGCGCGCTCGACGTCGATCTCGTTCGCCGTCTCGCCCGCTTCGCAGACCAGCGTCAGCACGTTGTTCTGCACCTGCGCGAAGCCGTCGCTGATGAACAGCTCCTCGGTCTTGCCGTCGGTCTCGACGATCGTCGCCGTGCCGCTCTGCGCGACCCCGGTCATCAGCGGCGCGTGCCGCGGCAGCACGCCGTATCGGCCGTCGGTGCCGACGAACGACACCGAGGCGACCTTGCGGTCGATGATCGTGCGGTCCGGGGTGACGATGCGCAGGTGGAGGTCGGCCATGGCGGTCAGCTAAGGGGTCGGGGTGCGCGGGCTCGGTTAGGCGCCTACTTCGAGGCGCGCTCGACGGCCTCCTCGATGCCGCCGCACATGTAGAACGCCGACTCCGGCAGCTCGTCGTGCTTGCCTTCGAGGATCTCCTTGAAGCTGCGCACCGTGTCCTCGCGCTTGACGAACTTGCCGGGCGCGCCGGTGAACGCCTCTGCGACGAAGAACGGCTGCGACAGGAAGCGCTGGATGCGGCGCGCGCGCGCGACGACCAGCTTGTCCTCTTCGCTGAGCTCCTCGATACCGAGGATCGCGATGATGTCGCGCAGGTCCTGGTAGCGCTGCAGCGTGCGCTGCACCTCACGCGCGACGTTGTAGTGCTCCTCGCCGACGACCGACGGGCTGAGCATCTTCGACGTCGACTTCAGCGGGTCGACGGCCGGGTAGATGCCGAGCTCGGCGATCTGGCGCTCGAGGATGATCGTCGAGTCGAGGTGCGCGAAGGTCGCGACCGGCGCGGGGTCGGTGATGTCGTCGGCAGGCACGTAGACGGCCTGCATCGAGGTCACCGAGCCCTTCTTGGTCGACGTGATGCGCTCCTGCAGGGCCCCCATCTCGGACGCCATCGTCGGCTGGTAGCCCACAGCGGACGGCAGACGGCCCAGCAGCGCGGACACCTCGGAGCCGGCCTGCACGAAGCGGAACACGTTGTCGACGAACAGCAGCACGTCCTTGCCCTCTTGATCGCGGAAGTACTCCGCCATCGTCAGGCCGGTCAGCGCCACGCGCAGGCGCGCGCCGGGCGGCTCGTTCATCTGGCCGAACACGAGCACGGCGTTGTCGAGCACGGACGACTTGTTGCCGTTGGCGTCGGTGTACTCGGCCTCGGCCATCTCGAGCCAGAGGTCGTTGCCCTCACGCGTGCGCTCGCCGACCCCGCAGAAGACCGAGAAGCCGCCCTTCTCGACCGCGGTGATGCGGATCAGCTCCTGGATGAGCACCGTCTTGCCGACGCCTGCACCACCGAACAATCCGATCTTGCCGCCCTTGGCGAACGGGCAGAGCAGGTCGACGACCTTGATGCCGGTCTCGAACACCTCGGTGATCGCCTCCTGCTCGTCGAACGACGGCGCCGGCCGGTGGATCGGCAGCGTGTTGGAGTGTCGACCTCGGGCATCGGCTCGCCGGTGCGCGGGTGCGCGACGCCGACCTCGAGGGCGCGGCCCAGCGTGTCGAACAGGCGGCCCGTCGTCACGCTGCCGACGGGCACCGAGATCGGCGCGCCGGTGTCGGTAGCGGGCATGCCGCGGCTCATGCCGTCGGTCGAGGACATCGCGACGCAGCGGGCAGTCGAGTTGCCGAGCTGCTGCGCGACCTCGAGCACGAGGTCGATGTCCCGCTCCTTGTTCACGACCGTGATCGCGTTGTAGAGGTTCGGCATGTGGCCCTCGGGGAACTGCACGTCCACCACGGGGCCGAACACCTGCAGGATCTGGCCTTGTACTTCAGTTGCGGTCGTCACTTCGGTCGTCCTCGGTTCAGGATGCGTATCGGGTGTGTTCGGGGTCGGGGTCGGGCTCGGGAGGTCACCGCGTCAGCTGACGGCGCTGGCGCCGCCGACGATGTCGAGCAGCTCCTTGGTGATGCTCTCCTGGCGAGCCCGGTTGTAGATCTTCTTGAGGTCCTTCTGCATGCGTCCGGCCGCGTCGGTCGCGCCCTTCATCGCCATGCGCCGGGACGCGTGCTCGCTGGTGAGCGACTGCAGCATCGCGTCGAAGACCACGGTCTCGAGGTACCGCGGCATCAGCGAGTTGAACACCGTGGTCGCGTCGGGCTCGATCAGGAAGTCGAGCTCCATCTTCTGCTGCTCGGCGTCGTCGCCGACGGCGATCGTCTTGATCGGCAGGAAGGCCGCGTCCGTCGGGACGAACTTGACCATCTACTGGAAGCGCGTGGTGAACATGCGCATCTCGTCGACCTGGCCAGACGTGAAGGCCTCGACCAGCTCCTCGGCGACGTGCTTGGCCGCGGCGAAGTCGGCCTTGTCGAGCGGCGGCTCAACGAAGAACCGCTCCACCTCGAAGCCGCGGCGCTGCAGCCAGGCGTAGCCCTTGCGGCCGTAGACCCAGAACTTGACCTCTTTGCCCTCGGCCTTGAGCTCGTCGATCTTCTTGCGCAGCCCACTCAGCAGGTTGCTGTTGTAGGAGCCGCACAGGCCGCGGTCCGAGCTGATCAGGAACACGCCGACCGTCTTGACCTCGCGCGAACGGAACAGCGGCACGTCCTCCTCGCCCGCGACCTTGGCCGCGATCCGGAAGATCATGTCGCGGATCTCCGCGGTGTAGGGCGCGAAGCCCTGCGCCTTGGACTGCACCTTGCGCAGCTTCATCGACGCGACCATCTCCATCGCGCCGGTGATCTGCGCGATGCTGGACACCGACTTGATGCGGCCGCGGAGTTCCTTGAGGTTCGCCATGGATCAGGTGCTCAGGTGAGGATCGGTTCGGGGTCGAGCAGGCGGCGCACTACGCGAGGAACTCGGCCTTGAAGGCCGTGACCATCTCGTCGCACTTGGCCTTGAGCTCGTCGGTCCACTTCTTGTCTTCGCGGAGCGAGGTGAGCACGTCGGTGTGGTTGGCGCGCACGAAGGCGAGGTACTGCTTCTCGAAGTCGGCGACCCGGTCGACCGGGACCTCGTCGAGGCCGCCGGACGTGCCGGCGTAGATGATGACGATCTGCTCCTCGACGGGCAGCGGCTCGTACTCGGCCTGCTTGAGCACCTCGGTCATGCGCTGGCCGCGGGTGATCGCGTCCTGCGTCGCCTTGTCGAGGTCGCTGCCGAACTGGGCGAACGCCGCCAGCTCGCGGAACTGCGCCAGCTGGATGCGGAGGCCGCCGGCGTTCTTCTTCATCGCCGGGATCTGCGCGGCGCCGCCCACGCGAGAGACCGAGATGCCGGCGTTGACCGCCGGGCGCTGGCCCGCGTTGAACAGCGACGACTCGACGAAGATCTGGCCGTCGGTGATCGAGATCACGTTGGTCGGGATGTAGGCCGACACGTCGCCTTCCTGCGTCTCGACCACCGGCAGCGCGGTCATCGAGCCGCCGCCCTTGGCGTCCGACAGCTTGGCGGCGCGCTCGAGCAGGCGGGAGTGCAGGTTGAACACGTCGCCCGGGAACGCCTCGCGGCCCGGCGGACGACGCAGCAGCAGCATGACCTGGCGGTATGCCAGCGCCTGCTTGTAGAGGTCGTCGTAGGCGATCACGACGTGGCGACCTTCGTCGCGCAGCCGCTCGCCCATCGCAGCGCCCGCGTAGCAGCTCAGGAACTGCATCGAGGCCTCGGACGACGCCGGCGCCGACACGACGATCGTGTAGGGCATCGCGCCGTTCTCTTCGAGCTTCTGCACCACGCCCTTCACCGTCGACTGCTTCTGGCCGACCGCGACGTAGATGCAGATGACCTGGTCCTTGTTGTTCGGGTCGCCGCCGCCGGTCGTCTTCTGGTTGAGGAAGGTGTCGATGATCAGCGCGGTCTTGCCGGTCTGACGGTCGCCGATGATCAGCTCCCGCTGGCCGCGGCCGATCGGGATCATCGCGTCGATGGCCTTGATGCCGGTCTGCAGCGGCTCGGTGACCGGCTGGCGCTCGGGCACCGACGGCGAGCGGCCTTCGATCGAGCGGTAGTCCGAGTCGTCGACCTTGATGTCGCCCTTGCCGTCGACGGCGCGGCCGAGCGAGTCGACCACGCGGCCGCACATCTGCAGGCCGGTCGGCACCGAGATGATGCGGCCGGTCGTGCGCACGGTGTCGCCTTCCTTGACCTGGCTGTCGGAGCCGAGGAGCACGGCGCCGACGTTGTCCTCTTCGAGGTTCAGCGCGACGCCGAAGATGCCGTTCCCGAAGTCGAGCATCTCGTTCATCATGCAGTCGTCGAGGCCGTGCACGCGGGCCGTGCCGTCACCGACCATCAGGACGGTGCCGACGTTCGACTTCTGCATCTTGCCTTGGAAGCCCTCGATCTCGGCCTTGAGGACGGTGGCGACTTCGGATGGTTTGAGGTCCATGGTGACTTCGGCAGTAACGGTTGGGTTGTGCGATCAGTAGGCAGCGCGCGCCGGCTCAGCGGCGAACGCAGGAATCAGACAGTGGAGTGCTGCAGCTTGGTCTGGAGCTGCTCCAACGCGGCGCGCAGCGAGCCGTCGTAGAGCACGTTGCCGACCACGAGGCGCACGCCGCCGATCAGCTCGGGCTTGTGCGCGGCGGTCAGCACGACCTTCTTGCCGCTCAGGCGAGAGGCCAGGTCGGTGAGAGCCGAGAGCTCGTCGTCGCCGAGCGGGTGCGCGGACTCCGCGACCCCCTC
>JBERSB010000339.1:0-6801 GCA_041236755.1 Luminiphilus sp.
CCGCGCCTACGACTTCGTGATGAACGGCTGGGAGCTGGGCTCTGGCTCGATCCGGATCCACCGCCCCGAGCTGCAGAAGAAGGTGTTCGACTTCCTCGGCATCAGAGAGGCGGAGCAGCAGCGCAACTTCGGCTACATGCTCGAGGCCTACAAGTACGGCGGCCCGCCGCACGGCGGCATCGCGCTCGGCCTCGACCGCATGGTCGCGCTCGCGCTCGGCCGCGAGGGCATCCGCGACGTGATCGCGTTCCCCAAGACGTCGATGGCGGTCGACCTGATGAGCCAGGCTCCGAGCGCGGTCACGCCCGAGCAGATGGCCGAGCTGCAGATCCTCAGCACCGCCAAGCAGCGCGAGGAATAGGCGTCGGTGCGGCCGTGGGAGACCGCGGCAGCTACGGCAGCTGGAACGCCGCGTCGGTCGGTCGGCAGACGCGCTTGAGGTGCAGCGGCCGGCGCAGGCCGTCCTTGCCGTGCTCGGAGGCGGGCCGCGTGCGCGCCTGCCACTCCTCGAACACCTCCATCGACTTCTCGATGTCGACGTAGACGTCGCCGTAGCGGTCACCCGGCTCGGCCTTGGTGACGGTCACCTTCTGGTGCCAGCAGTGCATGCCGCTGATCGGGTCGGGCTGCGCTGGGAACGTCATGTTCTGGTGCACGCCGCCGCTCGACCACCAGACCTTGTCGCTGTCTTGGTCGTCCGACTGGAAGCTCTCGACCGGCTTCGTGCGCCGCATCAAATATGCGGTGTCGCTCACCTTGCGCAGGTCGACGTCGTGCAGCTGCCAGTGGTTGCCGGAGACCTGGTCGCCCTTGACGGTCCAGCGGCCCATGTGGTGGCTGCAGGCGATCACGCCCGGCCTGATGCCCTCGGTCACCCACACGGCGTTGACGTAGTAGCCGGTGCGGGTCGCGACCCGGATCAGGTCGCCCATGTCCACGCCGACGCGCCGCGCGTCCTCGGGGTGGATCCAGACGGGGTTGGTGTTCGACAGCTCGCTGAGCCACTTGCTGTTGGCGCTGCGGGTGTGGATCAGGGTCGGCAGCCGGAACGTCGGCACCAGCGCCATCTCCCCCTTCTCGCGGTCGAGTTTGGACTCGTCGATGTGGCTCTGCAGGTAGGTGGGGGTGGCGTGCTCGGGCCAGCCCCACTCGGCCATCGTCGGCGAGTAGAGCTCGAGCTTCTTGGACGGCGTGTGGAAGCCCTCCATGCAGCGCTCGCCGTCGTAGACGCCGATCACCTCGCCGTCCTTGTGCACGACGCCCAGCTCGGGGTCGACCGCGTAGTCGCCTTCGGGCAGCTCGGTCTCGTGGGTCTTGTAGACCTCGTCCTTGACCAAGAAGCAGCCGTGCCGACGCATGTACTCGAGCGGCGTCTGGCCCTCCTTTTGGGCGGCCTCGGGCAGGCCCGGCACCGAGTTCTCGAAGATCCACTGGTAGTACTCGTCGATCGTGATGCGCTCGCCTGGCCGGTACGGCGACTCGAAGTTCTCGCGGATGCCGAGCGAGCCGTCGGGGTCGATCTTCCAGCTCAGCGCGATCCAGAACTCGTCCTCCTCCCAGACCTCGCCCGGGTTGACCTCGTAGGTCCACTCGAACTCCTTGCCCTGCCGCTGCGCGAGCACGCGGTGCACCGGCTGGCGGAAACCGATCCACGTCGCCGCGTGGGTCTCCTGGCTCATCAGGTCGTGGCGCTCGGTGGCGTGGCCCATCGGCAGCACGAAGTCGGCCCAGCGCGACGTCTCGTTCCACGTCGGCGTGAGCATGACGTGGCAGCCGACGGCGTCCGGATCCTCGAACATGTCGATCCACATCGCGCCGTCGGGGTTGGTCCAGACCGGGTTGTAGACGCGGCCGAACCAGGGGTCGATCTTGCCGCGGCCGCTCTTGACGAGGTGCGGCAGGCAGAAGCTCAGCTCGTGGTGCGAGAGCGGCCACTCGTTGGGGTAGAGCAGCTCGCTCCAGACGTCTTGCGGACGCGGCTTCTTGAACGGTGCGGGCACGAACTTGTTGGTGCCGCTGCCCGCGGTGCCGCCGACCGACGCGACGGCGCCGACCAAAACGCTGACGAACTGCAGGTTGCGCGCGACCGCCCAGCCGCCCTCGTTACCGGCCGCCGCGTTGCGCCAGACGTGGCTGGCGAACTTGCTGCCGGCAGCGCCGATCTCCTTGCCCACCTGCTCGATCGTCGCGGCGTCGAGCCCGGTGACCGAGGCTGCGTGCTCGGGCGTCGCGAACGCGTAGTCCTCGCGTAGATCCTGCTGGAACGCCTCGAACTCCTCGGGGCGTCCCTTGACGCGCTGGTAGTCTCGCCAGTTGACCCAGGTGCGCACGAAGTCCCAGTCGACGAGGTCGTCGCGCAGGATCACGTGCGCGAAGCCGAGCAGCATCATCGCCTCGGTGCCGGGCCGCGTGGCGAGCCAGTAGTCGCCCATGCTGGCCGTGTTGGACAAGCGCACGTCGCAGACGGCGAGTTTGCCGCCGTTCATCTTGGACTCGATGATCCGCTGTGCGTGCGGGTTGAAGTAGTGCCCGGTCTCGAGGTGCGCCGAGATCAGCAGCGTGAACTGCGCGTTCTCGTAGTCCGGCGACGGGCGGTCGTAGCCCGACCACATCGTGTAGCCCAGGCGCGCCGCGGCGCTGCAGACGTTGGTGTGCGAATTGTGGCCGTCGACGCCCCAGGCCTGCAGCACACGCTCGACGTAGCCGTCGTGGCCGGGGCGGCCGACGTGGTACATCACCTCGGTCTTGCGGTCCTCGACGATGGCCTTCTGGATCCGCGCCGCCAGCGTGTCGAGCACCTCGTCCCAGGAGACGCGCTCGAACCGGCCGCTGCCGCGCGGGCCGACGCGCTTCATCGGGTAGAGGATGCGCTCGGGGTCGTCGACCTGGTTGACGGTCGCGGGGCCCTTGGCGCAGTTGCGGCCGCGTGAGCCCGGGTGGTACGGGTTGCCCTCGACCTTGCGGATCTTCTGCGTCTCCTTGTCGACGTAGGTGATCAGCCCGCAGGCCGCTTCGCAGTTGAAGCAGATCGTCGGGACCAGCGCGTAGTTCTTCATGACGCGCTTGGGCCACGCCTTGGCGTCGAGCTCCTCCCAGTCGTCCCACTTCTCGGGCGGCGGGAAGCTCTCGAGCGGCGTGGTGCGCATCTGGTCGGACTGCATGGCGTTACGATAGGTATGTGGTTGCGTGGGGTCTAGCGCGACCTGCGCGGGCGAGGTCGACGAGCGTGTTGCCGATCAGCTCGGCCTGGCGGCGTCCCCGTCGGGGCGCTCCGGGTCCGCTGGCAGCACGCCCAGCGCGGCGCGCGCGCGGTCGACCGCGCGGCCGAGCGCCTGCACGCATGGATCGCAGCTGCTGCCGCAGCACCACCGCCAGCTCGCGTCGTCGACGTCGAGGTGCCGCGCCACGAAGCTCGCGTAGCTCTCGCCGACGCCTTCGGCCGCGCAGATCTCGGCCAGGGACTCTCTGGCGCGGGCGTCGAGGTCGAACAGGTCCATGGCAGTGCGGCCGGGCGGCCGTCGAGGCGTGTATAGGACAGCATCGGGCTGCCGCGAGCGCGAACTGTCGGAGATCGTCGGTGGCGAAGATCGCGGAGCGTCTGGGTATCCTCCGTGCCATGGCCAATCCCACCCCTCGGCTGCTCGCAGCGCTCGCCATCTCGACCGCGGCCCTGGCGCAGGCGCCGCTCACCGTGTCCGAGGCGCTCAGCCTCAAGCAGGTCGCCAATCCGCAGATGGGCGACGGCTTCGTCGCCTTCAACGTGGTCGTGCCGCGCCCGATCGAGGACGGCCCCGGCGGCAGCTACCTGAACGTCGGCGTGGCCGAGGGCGGCGCCGTGCGCATGCTCGTCGACGGCAAGCGATCGGCGGGCGCGCTGGCGGTGCGCCCCGGCACGCGGCAGGTGTCGTTCCGCGGGCGCGCGGGCGACGCCGTGCAGGTGCTGTTGATGGACATCGACGACAAGCAGGTCTCCGCGTTCGCCGAGACGCCCGCCGTCTCCAGCTTCCGCTGGCGCCCCGACGGCCGCGCGGTGGCGTTCACCTCGCTCGATGCCATGAGCGAGCCGCGCGCCGGCGCGGTGGCGCGCGGCTTCGCGCCCGTGGTCGTCGACGAGGACTGGCGTCACATCTCGCTGTGGGTCTGCGAAGAGGGCCAGCAGCCGCGGCGACTGACGGAGTGCTGCACAGTCTACGAATTCCAGTGGTCGCCCGACGGCGCGACGATCGCGGCCGCGATCGCGCCCGAGAACAGCGTCGACGCCAGCTACATGATGAAGCGGCTGCACCTCGTCGACGTCGCGTCGGGCGAGCGGCGCCAGCTGGTCGACAACCCGGGCAAGCTCGGGGACTTCGCGTTCTCGGCCGACGGCGCGCGCCTCGCCTACATCTCGGCCGCCGACGAGAACGACCCGCACGCCGGCACGCTCTACGTCTGCGACGTCGCGACAGGAGAGACCACCCCGTGGACCTACGGCTTCTCCGGCATGGTGCAGCACGTGCACGGCCACGGCCCGGGCTTCATCCTGCAGGAGAGCATTGGCGTGCGGGTGCGGCTGCGCGGCATCGACGGCGAAGGGCGCCCGGCGTGGACCTACGAGCCCGCGGGTGACCGCTCGATCACGGGGTTCGCAGCGCACGGCGGCCACCTCGCGTACACCGCGAGCCACGCCAACCACCCCGCCGAGCTGTTCTCCGCCAACATGCCGAGCGAAGCCGGCTGGGCCGCGGCGGAGCAGGCGCCGGCAGCCGAAGGGCAGCTGACCTCGGTCAACCCGGGTCTGGAGGGCCGCGCGTTCGGCGAACAGAAGGTCGTCCGCATCCGCACCGGCGACGGCGTCATGGTCGAAGGCATGCTGGTGCTGCCGATCGGCTACGAAGAGGGGACGCGCTACCCGCTCGTCATCGTGGCGCACGGCGGCCCCGAGTCGCACTTCAGCAACGGCTGGCTGACGACCTACTCCAACTGGGGCCACCTGCTGGCCGCGCGCGGGATCGTGTCGTGGTACCCGAACTACCGCTCGTCGACCGGCTACGGCGTCGCCTACTGCAAGCACGACCACGGCGACCCGATGGGCAAGGAGTTCCAGGACCACCTGGACGCGATCGACCACTTCGTCGCGCAGGGCCTCGTCGACCGCGACCGCGTCGGCGTCGGTGGCGGCAGCTACGGCGGCTCCACCGCGGCGTGGGCGGCGACGCGCCACAGCGAGCACTTCGCGGCCGCGGTGAGCTTCGTGCCGTTCGTCGACATCCGCACCAAGTGGCTGACCTCGGACATCCCGACGGAGTTCTACTACGTGCACTACCAGGAGAAGTGGCCGTGGCAGCAGCCCGGCCTGCTCGCCGACCGCAGCCCGCTCAGCTGGGCGCAGCACTGCACGACGCCGACGCTGCTGCTCGGCGGCACCAGCGACCCGCGGGTGCACCCGAGCCAGCCGTTCATGCTCTACCGCGCGATCAAGTACGCGACCGACGCCAAGGTGCGCTACGTGCAGTACGAGGGCGAGGGCCACGGCAACCGGCTGAACGTCAACCGCATGGACTACTGCCTGCGCACGCTGCGCTGGTTCGAGCACTACCTGTTGGGCGACGGCGACCGTCGCAGCAAGGCGCGGCCGCCGCTCGACGTGGCCTACCCCGAGTAGGCCGCGCGGCGCCCCGCTACCTGCGCTCGTCGGCGGTCTTCTTCGACGCGCCGACGGGGTCCTTGCCGGCCAGGGCCTCGCCGACGAACGTCAGCGAGCGCGCGACGTTGCCGCGCATCTTCGGGCTGCTCCAGGCGTGACCGCCCTCTTCGACCGGGTGGAACACGAAGCGGTGGCCGTGCTCCTTCATGGCCGCGGCGAGCTCTTGGTTGGGCTCGAAGAAGCCGTAGTGGTCGTCGGTGCCCGCGTCGAAGTAGATCTGCAGGCCCTGCAGCTGCGCCGGCTTCCGTCGCGCGACCAGGCCCATCGGCATCTGCTCCTGCCACTTCTCCTTGTCGATCGGGTCGCCGAGCAGCTCGGCGAGCCCGCCGCGCAGGTAGCGCATGACCATGCTCTCGGCCGCGCCTGCGAGCTCTTCGGGATCGGCCGGCAGGATCGCGGCAGAGTGCGTGGCGACGGCGCCGAACACGTCGGGGTGGCGCAGCGCGAGCTTCATGGCGCCGAAGCCGCCCGCGCTGACGCCCATCACGGCGCGCTGCGCGCGCTCGCTGCTGAGTCGGTAGCGACGCTGCAGGTGGGGCACGAGGTCTTCGACGATCAGGTCCTCGACGTCGCCGATGCTCTCGCCGTTCATGTAGGTCGTCCTGCCGCGCCCGCCGGGCGCGCGGAACACCAACAGCGCCAGCTCGGGGATCTTGCCTTCGCCGCGGAGGCGGTCGAGCGTGCTCGCGCCGCCGCGCGTCTGGAAGTCGCCCGGTCCGCCGAACCCGGGGCACCACAGGATCCACGGGAACTTGCGGTCCCGGTTCTTCTCGTAGTCGTGCTCTTTGGGCAGGTAGATGTAGTAGCTGGCCTCGCCGCCGCGCGCGTGCGGCGCGTCGAAGTCCTCGCTCTCGAAGTAGAAGTGCTCCAGCTTCGGCGGCTGGGAGCCGCCGCGTCCGAACTGGGCGGTCGCCGCGGGCGCGCAGAGCGCGCCCGTGAGCGCGGCCGCGAGGCAGGCGGAGGTCGTGGGAGATTGCATGGTGGCTCGCTGGACCTGGGGTGCGCGCACACTACCCCAACGGCGCGCGCCAGAGGCGTCCCGGATCGACGCGCGCCGACCGAGGAGAGCGGCGGCAGCTGGCCCGCGCGCACGTAGGCCTGCTCGTAGAGGAACA
>JBERSB010000340.1:0-2286 GCA_041236755.1 Luminiphilus sp.
GCCAGCGTGAGGAAAGAGAGGCGGAGAATCGCTCGGCTCATGCCGTCACTCTAACGCTAAGCTCGCTGCATGACCTATCGCTGGTGTAGGACCGCGCGGCGCCGTCACGTCGCTCGGCTCGACGATCTCGACGCTGCCGTGGCCGCCTGAGCAGACCGAGTCTCCGATGGTCGACGCCCCTTCGCTCTACGTAGGCACCAGCGGCTTCAGCTACGACGCGTGGCGGCCCAGCTTCTACCCGGACAAGCTCAAGAAGGCGGACATGCTGTCCTACTACGCCGAGCGTCTCGGCGCGTGCGAGCTCAACAACACCTTCTACCGTTTCCCGAGCGAGAAGGCGGTGGCGAAGTGGTGCGCGGAGGTCCCCGACGGCTTCCGGTTCGCGATCAAGGCCTACCGGCTCATGACCTGGAACCGCAAGCTGGTGGACTGCGCCGAGCTCTGCGCGCGCCAGTTCGAGCTGCTCGCGCCGCTCGGTGACAAGCTCGGCTGCGTCTACTACCAGCTGCCCAAGTACGTCGAGCGCGACGTGCCGCTGCTCGAGGCGTTCCTCGAACAGCAGCCTGCAGGCGCGCGCGTAGCGTTCGAGTTCGCGCACGAGAGTTGGCACACCGAAGACGTCGCGGAGCTGCTGCGCGGCCGCGACGCAGCGCTGGTCGCGTCCGACGACGCCGACGCGCCGGCACCGAAGCTGCTCGACGGTTGCTCCAGGGTCTACCTGCGGTTGCGGCGCGCGGAATACCGCGCGGCCGCGTTGCGCGGGTGGCGGCAGCGCATCTGTGACAGCGGCGCGCGCGAGGCGTTCGTGTTCTTCCGGCACGAGGACAGCGGCGCTGGCCCTGAGCTCGCGCGTCGATTCCTCGACGTTTGAGCGGGCGGTCGACGGTCTGCGCGGCTATCCTCGGCGCGCGCTTCGCACCACCCGACGTCGCCCCATGACCGCCCCGTCTCGCACGTCCAGGAATGTCTCCTCGCCGCCGAACCACGGCTCGTCGGCGCCGTGGACCGTTCGTCACGCGGAGTGCGCGCGATGAGCGGCGACGGCGACGCGCGCACCTTCTCCGCCGAAGAGCTCGCGGAGCTGTGCGGCCTGCCGGTCACCGTGCTGAAGCGTTGGATCGATCACGGCCTGCTGGTGCCGTCGCGCGGCGCCGTCGCGCGCTTCTCGTTCCGCGCCGCAGGGGTCGTGCGGTCGTTGGCCGAGCTCTGGCGTGCCGGGTGGACGGCGCCGCGCATCAAGCGTCGCCTGCAGCTGGCCCGCACCGTGGTCGCCGAGCCCGAAGCAGCGCTCGCGGGGCTCGCGGCGAGCGTCGGCGACAAGCGCGTGACGGTGCGCGCGCCCGACGGCCGCCTGTTGGAGCCCACCGGTCAGCAGGTGTTCGACTTCGCGCAGGGCGGCGGCAGCAGCGCTGCCGCGGCGCTGCCGCAGCTGCGCAGTCCGGGGGACTGGTTCGCGATCGGCGTCGAGGCCGAGGCCGCGGGCCGCCTCGGCGACGCGATCCGCGCCTACGAGCACGCGCTCCCCGGCGGCGACGCCGAGACGCACTTCAACCTCGGCAACTGCTACTACGAAGTGCGCCGCCGGCAGGACGCGGTCGGCATGTTCACCGAGGCCTTGAAGCGCGCCCCGGACTACGCAGAGGCCTGGAACAACCTCGGCATCGTGCGAGGCGAGCTGGGCGATCGGCACGGCGCCGTCGAGGCGCTGAGCAAGGCGCTCGAGCTGGTCCCGCACTACGCCGACGCGCACTTCAACCTCGCCGAGGCGCTGGCGGCGGTCGGCGACCTCGAGCGCGCACGCGCGCACTGGCGCGCGTATCTGACGTTCGATCCGAACTCGCGTTGGGCCGATCAGGTCCGGCGCCGGCTGCAGCGCCATCCAGGCTCGTAGCTGCCGCGCCTAGCCCTTGCCGGCGCCGCGCTTCATCAAGCGCTTGAGCTCGTCGAGGTGCTCGGCGTAGACGTCGCGCGGCAGGCAGCCGTGCGCTTTGCAGATCGAGGCGGCCATGCCGACGATCTCGCCCATCATCCCGCACGTCTGCATCACGCGCACAGCGCCCAGCGCTTCGTGGGTGACGCTGATGTCCCTGCCGGCCATGAACAGGTTGTCGATGTTGCGGCTGTAGAGCGCGCGGTAGGGGGCCCAGTAGGGACCCTTGGACTTGTAGCCGTTGCCGCGGGTGTAGTCGGAGATGAACTCGTCGCCCTCGTGGCCCTTCTGGAACGCCTGCTTGGGGAAGTGCAGGTCGATGTGCCACGTGCAGGGGAACGCCGCGTCCGGGTAGG
>JBERSB010000341.1:0-3224 GCA_041236755.1 Luminiphilus sp.
GCCGCGTCGTCAGGACCGGCACGAAGCTCGTGACGACGCCCACCACTTCGGCGCGCTGCTCCTCGATATCCCACACCATCGCTGCTCCACCGGACATCCCGCCCAGGTAGAGCGGCGCCGTCGCCGCAAGCCAACGGCGGCCGTCGCCGCCTTCCTCGAAGACTCCTTTGACGCAGGGGGTCGGCGCATCCGTCGAGATGGTGATGCCCCCGGACGAAGAACCCCCGAAGAACCCACGTGCGTAGCCGACCATGAGCACATCGGTGCCGGGCGCGGGGCGCCAACCGGGCTCCCTGGCCGGCCCGTGGATCCGCGCGATCGGCGAGCTGACGAGGTCCGCGAGCTGCAGCAGCGCCCAGTCGCCGTGTGGCTCCTCTCGGCTGCCCACACCCAACAGCGTCGCGGTCGTCGCGACGCCGTCCACGACCAGCGAGATGGGGGCTCCCGTTGCGTTCTCGGCACCGACCACGTGGCCAGCCGTCAAGACGACATCGGGGGCCATCACGATGCCGCTGCCCAGCACCTGCCCGTCTGTGCCCTGGTCGAGCAGGATGGGCACCACGCAGTCGAGCGCGCCGGGGGTGACGTACGAGGGCGTCTCATCGTCGAAGCGCACAGCCAGCTCGGACGTCGCCGCGCACGCGCACAGCGAGAGGCCGAGACCAAGGAGCAACGTGCGAACGCGAGGCACACCCCCGTTCTACCATCGCGCGCGGCCGCTGGGTTCCCGTTATGCTCGTCGGACGGTGATCGCGCTGTTCTCGTCGATCGGATGGCAGGAGATGTTCCTCCTGTTCTTCATCGGGCTCCTTCTCTACGGCAGGAACCTGCCCGATGCGGGCAGGAGCCTGGGGCGCGTGGTCGCGCAGCTGAAGCGCAGCTTCCAGGACTTCAAGGACCAGATCGACCGCGACGGCGAGATCCGCAACGTCAAACAGGCGATCTCCGACACCGCGCGCGAGGTCAAGAACGTCGCCAAGGTGCCCCGCGCGCTCGGCAACCCCGGCGGCGCGCTCCGCGACCTGACCCACGAAGCGATGTCGAGCGCGCTCGACGACGACGACCCTGTCGACCGACGCGAGGACACATTCGACCACGAAGACGACGAGCCACTGGTCGAGCTCGACGACGACGGCGAGCAGGACCCTGCGGGCGACGCTGCCGATCCCGGCCAAGACAGCGAGTTGGAGAAGTCATGAGCACCCCGATCAGCACCGTCGTCAAGGTGGCGAGCACCCCCGACCAGGCGAAGATCTACGTCGCCATGCTCGAGGCCGCGGGCATCCCCGCGTTCATCGACGGCAACTCGTCGGTCGACGAATTCGCGATGAGCCAGCGGCTGCTCAACGTCAGCGACGTGCGCGTCATGGTCCCGACCGAAGCCGTAGAGCGCGCCATGGACGTCCTCAAGCCCGCCGAGATCGACGCGGACGACCTCGCCCGGCAGGCGATGGAGGCGGCCGACGATCCGGACGCCGAGCGCGAGGCGTAGCGGTCAGTCCTTCTTGGACTGCTGGATGGCCTCGTCGCCGGCGTCGAAGATGCTCATCCAGTCGCTGTCGCTGCCCTTCTTCGGTAGCGCCTTGCGGCGGACGTTCTCCTCTTCGCGGCGCTTCTGGTCCGTGGCCAGCCAGTGCTCGTAGTCGGGGAACATCTCCTTGAGGACGTTCTTGTTCTCGGAGATCAGCCCGACGTACGGGAACAGGTCGCAGTTGTGGTCCTTCTGGATCTTGGCGATGTTCTCGAAGGACAGCATCACCGGCATGGCGACCGTCACGATGTCGCCGAACGTATCCAGCGGCACCATCGTGTACTTGAAGAGCGTCTCCTGCGGGATCCGCGCTTTGGCCTCCGGCGTGATCTGGTAGCTCCCCGCCATCAAGAAGGGCAGGTTGAAGTTCTCGGTGACGATCTTGGCGAGGTCCCACTCCGTGATGTGCCCGCCCTCGACGAGCACCTGGACGAACGGGTCGCCGTTCTTGTCCTGCGAGTAGAGCGCGTCCGTGATCACCTCCGAGGTGACGATCTGTCGCTCCGTGAGGATCTCGGCGAGGCGGACCGAAGTGATCTTCTCGATACCCTTCACGAATCCATCATCGGCCCGATGGTGTCGGACCCTTGAGCAGGGACCTCACCCATAGAGCATAAAAGTGGCCAGGGCGTGCACGCCCAGCACGACCGCCATGCCAACGACGATTGCCGCGTTGACGGCCTCACCTACGTCGGCGCCCGAGCGCTTGGGCGCGACGCCCAGGTGGTAGCAAGCGACCGCGACGAGATAGCCCGACAGCGTCGACTTTCCCAACACTGCCAGGACGTCACCCGCGTCGACGTTCAGGAAGTAGGCGTTGGCCCAGCCGGACAAGCTGATCCCGGCGACCGCTCCGGCCGCGAGCGCCGCGGCGAGCGAAGCCGCCACGACGCCCGCGAGCGTGACCACCGGCATCGCCAGCGCCATCCCCCAGACCAGCGGGGTGAGCAGGTAGTCGGCGGGACGCACCCCCATCATCTGCAGCGCCGCGAGCTGGTTGGTCCGCTTCATCGTGCCGATGCGCGCAGCGGCCCCCGCCGCGACCCGGGCGGTGAAGAAGAAGCCCGCAAGCAGCGGGATCAGCACCGCGCTCGACACCTTGCCCGTGCCCGTCAACAGCGCCGACTCGAAGCCACCGTCGATCGGGTTGTTGCGCAGCGCGAAGAAGGTCGCGAGTCCGCCGATCACGGCGCTGGCGGCGGTCACGAACAGCGCCGGCTCGACGGCGAACCGCGCCGTCGTGCGGCAGACCTGGCCGAGCTCGACTGGCGGCAGCCTCCTGAGCGAATCCCAGAGGGTCTCTCCGATCGCGCCGAGCCGCAGCAGCAGGCGCCGCGCGAGATGCACAGCCTCGGGCTCGCCGCTGGGGCCACGGCCCTGCGCGCGCGGGTCTACAGGCGACGTGCCGGCACCGGTCGCTGCCGGTCGCCAAGTCGGCGGCTCCAGGCGCAGCGAGCGCGTGGGGCGATCGAGCACGAGCACGCCGCTGGTCAGTCCCTGAAACGCCACGAGGTCGTGGGTGATGACGATCGTGGCGCGCGCCTTGTCCTGGTCGTGGGCTGCGCGGAGCAAGGCCGCGATCTCCTTCGCCGCCACAGGGTCGAGGCCGGCGGTCGGCTCGTCGCAGAGCAGCAGCTTCGGCGAGCACGCGAGCGCGCGCGCGACGGCGACGCGCTTGCGCATGCCCCCGGAC
>JBERSB010000342.1:0-5744 GCA_041236755.1 Luminiphilus sp.
GGCTGCGCTCCCGCGCCGCCGACGACGCGGACGTGGGCTCCCACCGGCGCCCAGAGGCCCGGGTCGGTCGCGACGAAGACCGCGGTCGTCGGACAGCCGACGGCGGCGGCGAGGTGCGTGACCCCGCTGTCGTTGCCGTAGAGCCGCCCCGCGTGCTCCAGCCGACGCGCCAGCCCGAGCGGCGTCTCGCCGACCAAGAACCCGACCGCGCCCGGCCACGGCCACGCGCGCGGGTCGTCGCGCTCCTGCTCGACCGGGCCGACGACGACCTCGACCTCGTGGCCGGCGCGCTGCAGGCGAGCGCACAGCGCCAGCCATTGCTCGGCGGGCCAACGCTTGGTCGCGCCGCCGCTGCCCGGCGCCCGCACGCGCGGGCCGACGGCGCGGTCTCTGCCGGGCAGCAGCTGCGCGTCCTCGGGCCATTGCGGCTGCAAGGACGCCTGCCGCGCGAGCTGCAGGCCGAACGGCACGCCTGCTTCGACGCGCGTCACGTGCAGCGGCCGCTGCGCGACGTCGACTTCGTCGCCGATCACGAGGTCGAACGCCGCGAGCAGGCCGCGGCTGCGCTCGGGCAGCCAGAGCCAGAGGTCCTCGGCGGACAGCGCGACGTCGGCCGCGCCGTAGGCGCAGAGCACGTCGCAGTATTCGCGCGTGCCGGCGAGGTGCACGTGTGCGCAAGGCCACGCGCGCCGGAGCGCCTTGAGCAGCGGCGTGAGCAGCAGCGTGTCCCCGAGCCCGCCTCGGCGAACAACCAGCACGCGTTGCGGCGCAGCCATACGAGCGGAGCAGTACACAGCCGCGGCCACCGCCGTCACACAGGAGCGTCAGCGGTGGCCGCGTTCGCGGGCGACGGGATCAGTTGTGCGCCTGGTGCACGCGGCCGACCATCTCCGGGCCGGGCGTCAGCGTGGTGTCGCCGTCGTCCTTCCACTTCGACGGGCAGCCCTCGTTGGGCTTCTTGCCGAGGTAGATGTTGGCTTTGAACTTCCGCATCGTCTCGTCGATGTTGCGACCGAGGTTCAGGAAGTTGACCTCGCTGTTCATCAGCTTGCCTTCGGGCGAGATCAGGTAGGTGCCGCGCAGGCAGAAGCCGCCGTTCCAGACACCGAACTGCTTGGCGAGGTCGCCGTTGCGGTCGGAGCCCATGTGGAAGGTGACGTTCTCGAGGTCCTTCTCCTCACGCTGCCACGCGAGGTGCACGAACTGCGTGTCCGCGCTGACGGTGACGACCTCGCAGCCCATCTTCGCGAACCGTTCTTGCTGCTCTGCCAGAGCAGCGAACTCGGTGCTTCAACCGAAGGTGTAGTCGGCCGGGTAGAAGAACAGCATGGTCCACTTGCCGTTCTTCATGGCTTCGCTGAGCTTGTACTCGCCGAAGCCCTTGGTCGTGGGTTCGTAGGTCGTGAGGGTGAAGTCGGGGACGGTGTCCCCTACCTGGAGAATGGCGTTCTCGGTCATGGTGGTTCCTTGCGCGAGAAGGTAGGCCCATCCCCCGCGCATCTCCAGACGTAATGGCGGGCCGGTTTCGGGATTCCGCGGCCGGAAGCTGTGGCCTACCTCACCGCGAGCGGGCACGATGTTCGGCCCGAATCCAGCCGTGAGCACGACCTCCCCAGAGCAATCCTCTCCGCAAGCCTCGTCGACGGCAGCCCAGGCGCTCGCCGCAGCAGGAGACGCCGAGAGCGCCCGTGACGTGGGCGCGCTGGACGACGCCGCGCGGCAGGCGGCCGTGCGGCTCGGCGCCAGCAAGCAGAGCTTGGTCGAGCGGCTGATCTACGGCCCGGAGCCGGAGACCGGCGAGCTGCAGAGCGGCGCCGTCGGCGCGGCCCGCGTCGACACCGCCCCCGGCGAACGCGTGCTCGCAGCAGCGCTCTGCTCGCTCGAGCGCGGCGAAGCGTTCACCGCGGACGGCAAGCTGTCCGACGCGCTCCGTCGCGAGGTCGCTGCGGCCGGCGGCTACGGCTTCACCGTCCCCCGCGAATACGGCGGCAAGGACTGCGAGTACACCCAGCTCGCGCTGGTCGAGGAGGGCCTCGCCGCCAACGGCCTCGGCCCGCTCGCCGTCGAGATCTCCGGTGAGCTAACAATCGGCGCGGGATCGCTGCTCGCGTATGGCACCGACGAGCAGAAGAGCACGTTTTTGCCCATGGTCAGCGAAGGTGCGCTGATGGCGTTCGGGCTGACCGAGGTCGGCATCGGCGTCAACGCCAAGAAGGTGCGCGCCTACGTCGAGCCCGACCCGTCGGGCGACGGCTACCGCCTGTTCGCGGGCGGGGACCGCAACAAGCTCTGGATCACCAACGCGGCGCACGGCGCGCTGGTCGGCATCGTCGCGCGGGTCGGAGAGCGCGGCAAGAAAGTCGGGCTGTTCGTCATGCGGCTGCCCGAGCACGACGTCGCGCGCGGCGACGGCGTCGACCACGAGTTCTGGTGCCAGTCGTCGAACACCGGCGCGTTCACCGCCAACCACAACGCGCGGCTCCACTTCGACAACTTCCCGCTGAAGAGCGACCAGGAGATCCAGGCCGACGGCGTCGAGGTGCTGTTCTACTGCCTGCGCATGGGACGCTGCATGCTCGCGGCGATGTCGGCGGGCTACCAGCGCATGTTCGCGGCAGACGCGGCGGCCTACGCGCGCGGACGCGAGGGCGTCGGCGGCCAGGTCGTGAAGCACGAGCTGCCCCGTCAGCACCTCGGCAAGATGCTCGGCGGCGCGCTGATGGCGCGCGCGCTCAGCCACCTCTCGCTGCGGCAGGACGCCGCGGGCGTCGATCTCGCGGGCCTCCGCGACCTGACCAAGTCGGCCGCGGCGACGAGCGCCCTGGACTCGCAGATCGCGTGCGAGCGCGTGCTCGGCGGCCGCTCGTTCGACAAGGCGTCCCGCGTGCACGACGCCCGCCACAACATGCACGTGTTCGGCGTGGTCGAGGGCGAGGACGACCTGATCCTGATGGGCATGGTCAAGGACGTGACCGACCGGTTCACGACCCGCTACATGGCCGGCATGCTCGGCGTGCTGCAGTCGCTCAACGTCGACGCAGACGGCAAGCCGCTGCCGCGCGACGAGCGCCTGCTGCGCATCACGCCGCTCACGGTGCTGCAGAAGCCGGGCAAGGTCCTCACGGCCACCCTGCGCCTGCTCGGCAACGGCTCGTTCTACAAGCTCGCCGGCTGGGTGCTGGGCAACGCCGTGGTCGAGGCCGTGCGCCTGCCGTTCCGGCTGGTGCCGACGCCGATGATCCCGCGCTACCAGCTGCTGCCCGCAGCGCTCGCCGGCTACGCGCGCTTCGCCGAGCGGCGGCTGCGCTGGCTGCGGTGGGCCTATCTCGGCATCAACCTGCACTTCCAGCTCGAGCTGACGCGCGCGCAGATCCCGCTGCAGCGGCTGGGCAAGGTGATCGAGCTGTTGGTCTCGATGCTCAGCGTCGCGCACCACGCGGCCAGCACCCGCGACCCGAGCCAGATCCGGATCGCAGCGCTGCAGTGCGAGCAGCTGATGACGCGCGCCAAGGGCATGCGGCTGCTGACGGGGCTCTGGCAGATGGACCGCCTGCGGCGCCACGTCGCGGCCGTCGGCGAGGACGTCGAGAAGGGCGAGAGCTCGTTGATCGCCGACGTCGCGCCACAGGCGTTCGCGCACCCGTTCGAGCCGCCGCAGAAGAAGCCGCGCGGCTAGGGCCGCTGCCGGTCCTTGAGCCGGCCGTGCAGTCGCGTGAGCAGCGCGCCGAGGCCGTGCGCGAGGCCGTGCAGCGGCGGCAGCTTCTCCAGCGCGCGGCCGACCGCGTCGGCGACCGCGAAGCGCGTGACGCTGGGCTTGAGGCGACGCGCCAGCTTGGCGGGGCGCTCCCAGCTGTCGGCGTGCCCCGACAGCGCCGACGCGATCGCGCCGACGCCCCAGCCCTGCGCGAGGTTCGTCAGCAGCGCGCGGTCGGCGTCGTCGCAGTCGGGCAGGTGCCGATCGATCAGCACGCCGAGCATCGGCAGGTGCCGGTCCCACGCGTGCTCGTCCATCATCGATCCCCCGCGCACGCGGTAGTCGTAGAGCACGCGCGGCACGATCACCGTCTCCAGCCCGCGCCCGGCCATGTCGAGCCAGAGCGCCCAGTCCGAATACGTGTCGACGTCTGGGTCGTAGCGCAGCCCGTGCTCGTGGAAGACCTCCCGCCGCAGCATCGCGCCGGCGTCCCCCATCGTGTTGCGGAACAGCGCGAGCGGCCGGTCGTAGGGCAGGCCCTGCACCACGTCGAGCGTCCTGCCGGTGCCGTCCTCGAACTTGCGGAGCCGCGGGATGACGGCCATCGCCTCGGGCCGCCGCGAGAACACGTCGACGCCGACCGCCGCGTAGTCCTCGCGCAGCACGTTGTCCGCGTCACAGAACAGCAGGTAATCGCCCTGGGCGCGCTCGACGGCGAAGTTGCGCGCCGTCGCGAGGCCGCCGTTGTCCTTGCGCAGCACCTGGACGCGCGCATCCCGTCCGGCGGCCTCGGCGAGGATCGCCTCCTTGTCCGCCCGCGGGGAGCCGTCGTCCACCACGAGCACCTCGAGGTCCTCGTAGCCCTGCGCCAGCGCCGAGTCCACCGCGGCGCGCAGCAACGTCCGCTCCTCGCGGTAGAAGGGCACGACGACGGAGACCTTGCCCGCGGCCCGCGCGCGCACCGGCCAGCGCCCCTCGCCGCGGTGCCGCGCGACGAACGCCTCGATCGCCTCGACGTAGCGCGCAGGCTCGCTCAGCTCGCGGATCCGCCGGGCCGCCGCCCGACCGATCTCGTCGAGCCGCGGCAGCGCCGCCCGCACGTCCTCGGTGAGCACCCGGACGATCGCGGCCGGGTCGCTGCCGTCGACGACGAAGCCGCTGACGCCGTGCTCGATCATCTCGCCCATGCCGCCGTTGCTGCCGCCGACGACGACGCGACCCGCGGCCATGGCCTCGATGCAGGTGTTGGGCCAGTTCTCCCACGGCGACGGCAGGATCACGACGTCGGCTGCGTGCAGACGCGCCAGCATCTCCGCGCGCGGCAGCGGCGGCGTGAAGGTCACGTTGTCGCCGGCGCGGCGCTCAAGGTAGGCGACCTCGCTGGTCTGCTGCGGCGCGGTGTCGCCGTCGCGCCCGATGCACTCGACGCGGAGACCCGGCAGCTCCGCGAACGCGTCGACGAGCTGCCGCACGCCCTTGCGGGGCTCGATGCGGCCGAAGTAGAGCACGCGCAGCTCCTCGAGCGACGCGCGCGGCTGCGCCGTCGAAGAGGGCTCGGCCGACATCGCCATCGGGTAGCGGATCACGTCGGCGAAGTCCTCGGCGAGCCCCAGCCGCTCGCCCACCATCTCGCGCAGCCGGGTCGACGGCGACCAGACCGCCGGCGCCGATCGGATGGTCGCGTCCTCCAGCACCATCAGCTCGCGCTCCGACGGCGGCAGCAGGTGCAGCACCTCGTTGTAGCGCCAGCACTCGAAGGTCGGCGAGTGCAGCACCACCGAGACGACGGCGTCCCCGAGGCTGCCGAACAGCCGCTGCTCCTGGACCGCGACCGCGCCCCAGCCGCCGTAGTCCGGGAACTCGACGTAGTCGAACGCCGCGTCGGACTGACGCAGCAGGTCGAACGCGAGCTGCGAGAAGCGCAGCGGCCGGCGCGCGAGGCCGAAGCGCACGTCGACGGGCGAGGTGTCCGCGTCCTCGACGTAGCGCACGCTCGCGCCGCCGACGTCGGGCGCGCTGCCAAGGACCTCGGCGCCGGCGCGCGCAGTGA
>JBERSB010000343.1:0-6845 GCA_041236755.1 Luminiphilus sp.
GTCGCGTCCGTGCCACCGCGCGTTGCGGGGCGCGGCGGCCGTGCAGTCGGCGGCCCGCGTCTCCGGTCGGCCCATACTCGGTCAGTCGGGACAAGTGCAGACCACGCAGATACCGAAGACAGTATTACGATCCGAGTCGAGTCAGCATGTTCCGCCGCAACAAGACCGCGCAGCCCGAGCCCGAGTTCGACGACGACATGGTCGTCGTCGTCGACCAGTCGGTGAGTCCGTACCTGGTGCTCTTCCACGAGCCGGCCGGCTTCCGCGCCGAGCAGGTGCGCGGCCTCCGCAACCGGCTGGTCGCGATGAACCCCGACGGCGAGCCGAAGACGCTGGTCGTGACCTCGGCCGTGCGCGGGGAGGGCAAGACGGTCTCCGCGCTGAACCTCGCGATGGCCCTCGCCGAGCTGGAGCGGCACGAGGTCGTGCTGGTCGACGCCGACCTGCGGCGGCCCAGCTGCGAACGCTACCTCAACCTCAACGCCGGCCCGGGGCTCTCCGAGGTGCTGCTCGGCGAGTCGAGCGTCGACAAGCTCCTGCGCCCGGCGGGCTACCGCAACCTCATGCTGCTCGGCGCGGGCGCGCCGGTGGACAACCCCGCCGAGGTGCTCAGCTACACGCGCATCGACCAGCTGCTGCAGCGCTTGAAGGAGCGCTTCCACTACGTCGTCATCGACACGCCGCCGGTGCTGTCCTCGACCGACGCGGGCGTGCTCTCCGCGGCGTCCGACGGCACGCTGCTGGTGGTGCGGCTCGAGCGCTCGCTGAAGAAGCAGACCCGCGACGCGTGGCGCGCGCTGGGCGACACGGGCGGCAACGTGCTCGGCACCTTCGTGACCGAGGTGCGCGGCCAGGACCCGGAGAGCGACAGCAGGCTCGCCTACGACACAGCGCGTGGAGAGGACGACTAGCGCCGTGGCGGGCTTCAAGGACACGCTCAAGGAAGCCGTCCGCCAGATGGCGTTCCGGACGTCGGTCGACAAGCTCAAGAAGCAGGGCGTGCAGAACGTCAACGTGCTGGGCATCGACCGCATCAGCGCGCTGGTCGAAGCCGCCGTCTACCGCAGCCTCAAGTCGCGGCTGGTGGGCGGCGAGCGCGACGCGGTCGCCGAGTCGACCAAGGCCGAGTTCCTCAGGCTGCTGCGCACCAACGAGGACCTCCGCCGCGAGAAGAGCGAGGTCGAGAAGGCCCGCGAGCGCGCCGAGGAAGAGATCGACGTGATGCGCCGGGAGCTCTCCCAGACGATCCGCACGCTGGCGCAGCGGCTCGAGGTCGGGGAGCTGGAGGGCGCCAACCGCTACGAGGGCGAGGACGCCGACATCGCCGCGCGCGTCGCCGAGGCGGTGGCCTTGACCGTCGGCGGCGACAACCAGGGCGAGCTGAAGGAGCGCATGACGGCGCTCGTGATGCACATCGTGAGCGGGGAGCGCCGCGAGGCCGACGCCGCGCGCAAGGCGCTGCAGGACCGCGAGGTCGAGAACCTTCAGCGCCGCGTCAAGAAGCTCACCCAGACCCTCGAGGCGACCGAGGCGCGGCTCTCGCAGGCCTCCGTGGAGCCCGCGATCGAGAAGGGCATCTCCTCGATCTACCGGGAGGTCCAGGGCCTCGACGCCACCGACACGCAGGCACAGAAGAAGAAGGAGCTCATGGCGGGCATCTTCGAAGCGAACCTCAAGCTTATGAAGCGCAGCAGGCGCGCCTGACGCGAGCACAAGGAAGCGACCAGACATGACCAACGAAGACGAAGCGGGCGGCCGCAAGGACGGGCAGCCGGAGAACAAGGACGGCAAGGACCACGGCGTGCTCTACATCGGGATGGACCTCGGCACCTCGCGCACGTCGGTCTCGGCGAGCAACGGTGTGCGCGAGACCGTCTACTCGACCGTCGGCTACCCCAAGGACCACATCGCCAGCAAGCTGCTCCAGAAGGACGTGCTGTTCGGCAAGGAGGCCATCGAGAAGCGTATGTCGCTGCGGGTCTACAAGCCGCTGGAGAAGGGCGTGATCAAGGCGGGCGCCGAGTCGGACGCGGACGCCGAGGCGACCATGAAGGCCGCGCGCGACCTGATCGGGGAGGCCATCCGGCTCGCCAAGCCGCGCTCCGACGAGCTCGTCTACTGCGTGATCGGGGCTCCTGCGGAGGCGTCTATGACCAACCGCGAGGCGATCATCGAGGCGGCCCGCGAGCACGTCGACTCGGTCATGCTCTGCTCGGAGCCGTTCGCCGTCGCCTACGGCCTCGACTGGCTCGAGGACGTGTTGGTCTGCGACATCGGCGCGGGCACGACCGACCTCTGCCGCATGCACGGCACGATGCCAGAAGACGCCGACCAGGTGATGTTCGACGTCGCCGGAGACGCCGTCGACGCCGAGCTGGCCAAGCAGATCGAGGCGACCTGCCCGGGCGCGCAGTTCACGATCCAGATGGTCAAGGAGATCAAGGAGCGCTACGGCTTCGTCGGCGATGCGCCCGAGCGGGTCACGGTCGAGCTCCCCGTCGAGGGCAAGCCGACCTCGTTCGACCTGACCGAGCAGCTGTGCGCGGCGTGCTCGGTGCTGATCGAGCCGATCGTCGACGGCATCAAGCAGCTGGTCGCGACGTTCGACCCGGAGTTCCAGCAGAAGCTCAAGAACCGCGTCCTGCTCGCGGGCGGTGGCTCGATGGTCAAGGGCCTCGACTCGGCCGTCGAGAAGGCCATGCACGAGCGCCTCGGCGGCGGCAAGGTCATCCGCATCGAGGAGCCGATCTACGGTGGCAGCAACGGCGCGCTGAAGATCGCGCACGACATGCCTGAGGAGTACTGGGAGCAGCTCAAGTAGCGGCTGCCCGCGCAGGCCGGGCGGCTCAGAGGCCGAAGTCGGCCTCGAGCAGCTTGCGCAGCTCCAGGAAGTCGCGGATCTCGTAGTCGGCCTGCGTGCGGCCGTCGCGCTGCGCGTAGCGGCCGCTGCGCCGGATGCGCACCGTCGTCCAGCCCAGGTCGTTGCACGGGTCGATGTCGTGCTGGGGGTTGTCGCCGACGTAGATGCAGCGGGTGGGGTCGAGGTCGAACGGCTCGAGCGCCCGCTCGTAGAGCCTCGGGTTCGGCTTGCTGAACCCGACCTGGTCGGTGAAGAACACCGCTGAGCGCGTCAGGAACTCCAGCACGTCCAGGCGGATCAGCTTCTCGGCCTGCTTGATCGTGATCCCGGCGGAGATGATGCCGCGCACGATGCGCTTGTCGGAGAGCCACTTCAGCGTCGCGTAGACGTCGTCGTAGACCTTGAGCTCGCTCTCCTTGGTGCCGTGGTAGGCGACCACGCCGGCGGCCACGATCACGGCGCGGTTGTGCCCCTCGTGGCACTCCGCGCCGAGGCGGTCCAGGACCTTGTCGAAGTGCCCGCTGTAGTTGCTCGAGAACTCGTCGATGACCTCCTCGAGCTCGCGCATCGCGTCTGCGCGGTCGGCGTCGAGTCCGGCGCGGATCATCGCGTCGACGGCGTTGCGTCGCGCCTTGTCGGCGAACACGGTCGTCGAGAACAACGTGTCGTCGATGTCGAAGAAGATCGCGTCGAGGGGCTTGCTCATGTCGGCTTCGGGGCCAGTCCCGTGCCCGGCGGTGGTGGGGCGAGAGCCTATTTGTGTCCGAAGGGCGCCGCGCTGGCAAGGCGCTCCGGGCGCGGTCGGGCAAATCGGCTCGGCGCCCAAAACCGAAGCGAGCCGGAGCGGCAAGAATGCCGGTCCGGCTCGCGCGGCGCGCAGCAGGCAGCTGCTGGCGGCGCCTAGCGGGTGCCTTCCTCGCCCAGATCGGTGATCTGCGCGCGGACCATCACCATCAGGCTGCGGTTCTCGTCCGACGAGCCCTCCTGCTTGAACAGGAAGGAGATCAGCGGCAGACGGGAGAGCAGCGGGACCTCGGCGCGGCGCTCGCGCGTCAGGATCTGGCGCAGGCCGCCCAGCAGCACGGTGCCGCCGTCCGGCACCTTGGCCGTCGTCGAGAAGTTGGTGACGGTCAGTTTGGGGAGCTGCACGGTGACCGGCAGCGTCGAGCCGGCGAGCGACGTCGTGAACGTCGGGATCGGACGCTGCAGCTCGGCGACCGTCGGGTTGAGGTTGAGCGTGATGTACTTCCGGTCGTTCTGGATGATCGGCTGCACGTCCAGGACGATGCCGTCCTGGATCACGTCGACCTTCGGGTCGGCGATGAAGGCCGCCTGGGCGACCTCGACGTCGAAGTCCCGCACGTAGGCGGTCTGGTTGATGACGGCCACGTGGCCGCGGCCGCGGTTGACGACCGACAGGATCTGGCTGTTGACGATCTCGCCGTCCTGGCGCTTCTCGACGGCGCGCAGGATCAGGTTGAGCTGGGTGTCGTCGATCAGCGTCCAGCCCGCGGTCAGGCCGCCGGTGGGGCTGAGCACGCGGCCCAGGTCGTTGACGAAGTAGTTCTCCGTGCGGGCGCGGATGTCGCCGTCGCTGCCGTCGTTGAAGAACGCGCCGGCGAGCGGGTTGGCCGCCGGGTCGCCGGTGCCGCCGTTGTCCCGGCCGCGCGAAGCGTTGTTGACCAGGCCGTTGGTGACGTCGTCGAGGGAGACCGTGTCGCCCTTGTTGCCCGAGCCGCCGAGACCGCGGATGTCGATGCCGACCTCCTGCAGGAAGTTGCGCGAGATCGTCAGGAACTTCGAGTCGATCGTGACGATCGGCGTCTGGAAGCGACGCATGTTGGACAGGACCTTGACGATCTTGTCCTGCATCTCCGGGCTCGCGGTGACCGTGAGCAGGCCCGAGTCCTCGGGCACGATGCCGACGCCTTCCGTCTCCCAGTAGAGGGGGTCCGTGGCGTTCTGCAGCGTGTCGGCGAGGTCGGTCAGCTCGATGCCCGCGATCGGGTCGTCGCCTTCGCCACCGGTGCGTGGGACGTCGCCCTCGTCCTCGGTCGGGATGTCGCGGATCGTCGGCGGCAGGAACTGCGTCTGCTGGAAGATCAGGTCCTTGACCGGGTAGATCTCGGTGACGAGCGTGCCGGCCGCCTGCGACTTGTCGCCGATGATCACGACGCCGTCACGAACGGTCCAGGCGAGGCTCTCGCTGCGCGAGATCATGTGGTTGAGGAAGTCGGACAGCGTCATCGACGAGGCCAACTCGATCACCACCGTGAGGCTCTCGTCGTCGATGACGGTGCGCGCCTCGGGCGTCGTCAGGATCTGCACGCCCGTGATCAGGCTGAGGTTCTTGATGACGTCGAGGTAGGCCCCGGTCTCCTCGGTGTAGGTCAGGCGGCCGACCTGGGCGCTCGCGACGCGCTCGGTCAGCGCCGCGTCCTCGGGGCTGAGCATGCGCTTGTCGCTGTTGCGCGTGGCGCGCTGGTTGGCGCGGTCCCAGACCTCCTCGTTCATCACGAGCACGTCGGTCTGCGGCGCCTTGAGCTCCTCGTGGGCCTCCAGCATCTGCCGGATCTCCAGCGCGCGGCGGCGCCAGTAGTCGTCGTTGGCCGAGTCGCGCGCCGCCTTGGTGGCCGCGTTGAGCATCTCGTAGGCCAGCGAGTTCGACGGGTCCATGTCCAGCGCGCGCTGCGCGAAGTCCTGCGAGCGCTCGAACTGGCGGGACTCGAAGGCGACCTGCGACTGCTGGATCATGCCGTCGACCTGGGCGCGCTTGCGCGCCTGGGCGCGCTCGAACTCGCGCCGCAGCTGCTCGGCGAGCTGCGCGTTCTGGGCAGCCTGGCTCTCGCGCTGCTGCTCGTCGTAGAGCCGCTCGGCCGCCGCCTTGGCGTCGTCGACCTGCGCCGGCAGGCCCATCCAGTCGACGTCGCCCTTGATCTCGATGGCGAGCTGCGCGCGGCGCAGCTCCTCGATCGCGCCGGCGAAGTCCTTGTCGGCCATCTGCTGCTGCGCCGTCTGGAGCTGGCTCTGCACCGTGGCGCGCGCCCGCTCCTCGGAGATCTTCTGCAGCCGCATGACCTCGTCGCCGTAGGTCGTGATCACGCCGACCGGCTCGCCCAGCTCGGCCTGGACCGCGGCGAGCTCGCTGCGGACCTGCTCGTTGGTGGGGGACAGGTCCTTGGCCTTCAGCAGCTCGAGCTTGGCAGCCTGCAGCTCGCCGCGCATGCGCAGCTTGCGGGCGTTGTCGAGCCAGTTGGCGACCAGCACCTTCTTGCGCTGGTCGGCGACCGTGCCCTGACCTTGGCCACCCTGACCTTGACCCTGCGGGTCCTGGGCAGCCGAACCAGAGCTGGGGGTGCCACCAAAACTGGGGGTGCCAGAGGTCGAGGAACCAGCGGCGGTAGCCAGCGGCGTGGAGAGCGACGGCTCGTCAGAGCTGTCGGTCGGGAACGAGCAGGCGGACGCCAGGAAGGCGACCGTCAGCGAAGCAGCGAGAAGGCGCGGATGTTCGAGAGCCATCGTTTCACGCTCGGTGCGTAACCAGAATGCGATCGGTCCCGATGGGAGCGGGACCGGTTTCCGAGACGACGCAAGCGATCGGCGGACAAACACGGCGCCGAGGCGCCGCCGCATGTGGAGGGGACCATTCACATGCGACCGATCGAGAGGGACTTGCGACGAAGCGGAGCGGACGTAGACGCCACGGGCCGACATGGGGGAAGGCCCGCAACGAACGGAGGAACCTAGCCGTATCCCGGGGGTCGTGCCAGGGGTTTTTCGCGATGCGAAGGGGCGCTGGAGGCCCGTCCGAGCAGGGCGGAGCGAGCCGGACTTCGCTGGGCCGTAGGGCCGGCGCGCGGGCCCGCCGCGAGTTCGGTCGCGAGCCGGCCGCGGGGTCGGTGTCGCGCCTGCTGAGGGCCGGCCGTGGAGCTGTTCGCGGGCCTGCACGGCGCCGGGAATCAGGGCCCAAAACCGCCTCGGGCCC
>JBERSB010000344.1:0-8120 GCA_041236755.1 Luminiphilus sp.
CGGCGCCCCCCCGCGCCTCGGCGCCGACCGCGCCACGACGCTGTGGGTGGGCGCGCCGGCGCAGCACCTGATCGTCAAGGGACACGCGGCGGTCTCGGTGCGCACCTTCCAACGCCTGGGGCCGCGCGTCGGGCAGCTGCAGCGTCAGGGGGACCTGCGCGCGATCTACCTCGTCGAGACGCCGATCGACCGCGCGATGGAGCCGGCGTTCGGAGCGCCCCGGGACGTGCTGCAGCGCTACCCCAGCCAGGTGGTCGAGCGGGTCGGCGGCAAGATGCCCGTCACCGTGCACCGGCTGGGGCGGTGAGCAGGGCCTCGTTGGCCCACCGCACGCTGGCGCGGTCCTCGCTGCCGCCGAAGCGCTCGGCCATGACCTGGGCGCGGTACTCGAAGATGCGCGCCAGGTCGCGCTTGACGAAGCGCATCACGAGCGGCGCCAGCACTCCGCCGCGCGGACGCAGGACCACTTCGTCGCCAATGACGGTGCCGCCGTCCTGCGGCGTGAACGTGTGCGTGTGGTGCCAGACCGCGTAGGGCCCGCGCAGCTGCTCGTCGGCGAACGCGCTGCACGGCTCCCAGCGCGCGATCCTCGTCTGCCACCGCAGCGGGATGCCGCGCAAGGTGATGCGGTAGTCGATCTTCGCGCCGACGCGCATCTCGACCGGCATCTCGGTGAGGATGCGGAACGACAGCCAGTCGGGGGTCAGGAGCCCGAGGTTCGCTGCGTCCGAGAAGAACGGGAACACCTGAGCCGGCGGATGCGGCACCCACAGCGTCGATTGCAGGCGCCAGGTCTTCACGGAGGGAGATTTCGCTGTGCGGCTCGACACGGATGCGAAGCGGCGGGGGTTGCGGCAGGTCTTCGCTCCGGGGACAACCGCGGCATGCGCGCGTTCTTCGTGGCTCCGGTCCTGTTGGCCGCCGTAGGCTGCTGGCAGCCGCGCTACTTCGAGCCGCGCGAGAACCTCACGGGGCTGAGCCCGGACGGTCGCGCCGCGGCCGTCTACCAGGTCGCGCGTGGAGGCGACGAGCGGGTGCGCAGAGAGCTCCGGGTCTGGTCCGACGGCGCGGTGGCCCGCTACGCCGAAGACTCCGAGGAGGTCGTCGACCTGCACGTCGCGTTCGAGCTCGAGAACAACGGCGAAGGGCCGCTGGAGCTCGACCTGGACGGGCTGCGTCTCGAAGAGCTGGTGCTCGACGGCGCGCCCTCGCCAGAGCTCGGCCCCTCCTCGGTGGCAGGGAGCGGCCGCGCCGAGCCCGGGAGCACGTCGCGCGTCGACGGCGTGTTCCGTCCGCCGACGACCTACCCCAGCGACGTCGAGGCGTTCGGCGTCCGCTTCTCGGTGCGCGACGGGTTCGGCGGCGCCGTCGGCCAGAAGACGCCGTTCGCGCCCGCGCGCGCCGTGCCCTACGGCGGCCTCTACTGGGGAGGCGGCAGCTGGGCAGGTGGCTTCTGGGGACCCTACGGCGGCTGGTCCGCGGGCTGGGGGCCCGGCTGGGGTGGGCCCTGGCAGGGCTACTGGGGCGGATACCCCGGCTGGGGCTCCCGCTGTCCCTGAGCTGCCGCGGATTTGTTCGTTCGTCGGGAGTTTCGGCGGCTCCGTCGCGTCTCGCGCTGTTCTCGTGGAGCCGAGCCGCCCCCTGGCTCGAGGCGAGGCGCGTCTGACCGTTGCACGGCGCGGACGTGACCGCTAAGCCTTTTGCCCCGATTTCGGCGGGTGCCACGTCGCCACTGCGCGCGGCGGTCGCCGTCGAGTCGCCCACGCAATCCCCTCCTGACATCGATCCCATGACCGAATCAGAAGCGATGATCGAGGCGGTCGACCTGTGCAAGTACTACGGGTCGTTCGCCGCCGTCGATCACCTCTCGTTCACGATCAAGCGCGGCGAGGTCGTCGCCTTCCTCGGCCCCAACGGTGCCGGCAAGTCCACGACCATGAAGGTGCTGACCGGCTACCTGGCGCCGACTTCGGGCCGGGCGCGGCTGTGCGGCGTCGACGTGGTCGAGGACCGCGTCGCGGCGACCCAGCGGCTGGGCTACCTGCCGGAGAACGGGCCGCTCTACCCGGAGATGACCCCGCGCGAGCTGCTGAAGTTCTTCGGCGACGCCCGCGGCCTCGGCGGCCGCTTCCGCGAGCGGCTGGACTACGTGACCGGGGAGTGCGACCTCTCCGAGCTGCTCGACAAGCCGATCGGCAAGTGCAGTAAGGGCCAGAAGCAGCGCGTCGGCATGGCCCAGGTGCTGCTGCACGACCCCGAGGTGCTGATCCTCGACGAGCCGACGACGGGCCTGGACCCCAACCAGATCCGCCACGTGCGCGAGCTGGTCAAGAAGCTCGGCGAGACGCGCACCATCCTGCTCTCGACGCACCTGTTCCAGGAGGTCGAGGCGATGGCCGGCCGCGTGATGCTCGTCAACGACGGCAAGCTCGCGTTCGACGGGACGCCGGCCGAGTTCAAGAGCAAGGGGGCCGGCCAGATGGACCACGCCTTCCACGCGCTCACCGCCAACACCAACAGCTAGGAGACGACCCAGATGAACTTCGACATCGTGCGCGCCGTCTGGAAGCGCGACCTCTCGAGCTGGTTCGGCAACCCGACCGGCTACGTCTTCATCATCCTGTTCGTGCTGTTCTGCTGCGGCGCGCTGATGTTCTCCTCGGCGTTCTTCGCCAACAACCTCGCCAACCTCGACACGCTCAACGACCCGTGGTTCCCGCTGCTGGCGATCGTGTTCGTCTCGGCGTCGACCATGAACATCTGGGCCAGCGAGCGCGCGAACGGCACCCACGAGCTGCTGTTCACGCTGCCGGGCTCGGACTTCGACCTGCAGCTGGGCAAGTTCCTGTCGGCGGTCTCGGTCTACACCGTGTCGCTGGCGTTCACGCTCGTGATGCCGATCGCGCTGACGATGCTCGGCAACCCGGACATGGGGCAGCTCGTCGCCAACTACCTCGGCTACTGGCTGTTCGGCGTGATGCTGGTCGCCATCTCGATGGTCGGCTCGCAGCTGACGCAGAACGGCACCGTCGCGCTGATCGTGTCGATCCTGCTGTGCGCGGCGGTCGTCTTCTTCGGCAAGGTCGCCGGCTGGCTCGGCTTCCTGAGCTGGGAGAGCAACGGCCCGATCGGCCAGTTCCGCCTGTTCGCCGGCGGTGAGGTGCCGTTCTCGGGCGTGCTGCTGTTCCTCGGGGTGACCGTGGCGTTCTTCTACCTCGGCCTCGCGCTGCTGGCGCGCCGCCACTGGGTCGACGGGATGCAGGGCGTGCACAGCGGCGTGCGCTTCGGCAGCTTCGCCGTGATCGCGTTCGCGGCGACCGTGCTCGGCGTACAGTCGCTGCCGCGGATCGACGCCACCGTCGAGGGCATCCACTCGCTGGGTCAGGAGACCAAGGCGCTGCTCGCGGATCTGGATCGTGACAAGCCGGTCTACATCACGGCCTACGTCAGCGACCAGGTGCCCGAGGGCTTCGTCCAGCAGAAGAAGCTCCTGCTCAACCTGCTCGACCAGTTCGACGCGATCGGCGGCGCCGCCGTCGAGAAGCAGGTCGTGATCCCGGAGCCCTACTCGCCCGAAGCCCGCCAGGCCGAGAGCGAGTTCGGCATCCGCTCGCAGCAGGTCACCGTGCCGCTGCCGGGCGGCGGCATGGCCGACCTGCAGATGTACCTCGGCTTCGCCGTGCAGTGCGGCACCAACGAGGTGGTGACGCCGTTCGTCGGCCCGGCCGTGCCGCTCGAGTACGAGCTGATGCGCAGCATCCGCACCGTCAGCAACGCCGGCCGCAGGACCGTCGGCATCCTGAAGACCGACGTCGAGCTGTTCGGCGGCTTCGACATGCAGACGTTCGCGCAGAAGCCGCGCTGGGCGATCGCCCAGGAGCTGGAGCAGCAGTACAAGATCGAGAACGTCGACCCTGCCAGCGAGTACCCGGCTGACATCGACTGCCTCGTCGTGCCGCAGGCGAGCTCCCTCGAGCAGGAGCCGATGACGCGCCTGCAGGAGTGGATCCTGGCCGGCAACCCGACGATCCTGTTCGAGGACCCGCAGCCGCTCGGCGCGCCGGGCACGGCCGCGGACGACCCCAAGGGCGGCCAGCAGGCGCGCATGATGGGCGGCGGCGGCCCGCAGAAGGGCAACTGGGCCGGCTTCCTGTCGGCGCTGGGGCTCAGCGCGCCGACCGGCGAGATCGTCTGGGACCTCAGCTACCGCACGTTCCCGGGCGGTCGGATCAACCAGGAGATCGTGTTCGTGCGCGGCGCGGGCATGGCCTCTGACAGCCCGATCACCAAGGGCCTGCAGAGCGTCGTCTCGATGTTCGGCGGCTACGTCGAGTCCGCGGGCAAGGACGGCGTGACCTTCACGCCGCTGCTGCAGTCGCGGGGTCCTGCGACGACGCGCGAGACCAACGGCATCGTGCAGAAGCGCGAGCTGTTCCAGCAGAGCTTCTTCGGCGCGCCGCAGCTCAACCCCTACGCGAGGCGAGAGCGGAGGAACGATGACCTGACGCTCGCGGCGAAGGTCGTGGGCAAGCCGGCAGACGGCCAAGACAAGGGCCTCAACCTCGTCTACGTCGCCGACCTCGACATGATCGGCAACCAGTTCTTCCAGCTGCGCAGCCAGGTGCTCGACCCGAACGTGCGGTTCGACAACGTGACCTTCGCGCTCAACTGCATCGACACCCTGGTGGGCGACGACAGCCTGATCGAGCTGCGCAAGCGCCGGCCGATCCTGCGCAAGCTGACCGCCGTCGAGGAGGCGCAGCGCGTCTACGAGGACGAGTGGCAGCGCGAGAAGGAGGCCGCCGAAGCCGCCGCGGCCGAGTCCTTGGACAAGGCGCAGAAGCGCCTCGACGACGCCGTCGCGAAGATCCGCGAGGACGCGACGCTCGACGCCCAGGCCAAGGAGGTCAAGATCGTCGAGGTCCAGCAGAACGAGAACCGCAAGTTCGAGCTGGAGAAGGCGCAGATCGAGGACCGGAAGAACCGGCGCCTCGAGGAGGCCCAGCACGACCGCGACGCGGCCCGCACCGGCATCCACGACCGCTACCGGCTGGTCACGCTGCTGCTGGCTGCAGTCCCGGGCATCCTGTTGGGACTGTTCACCTATCGTCGGCGCAGCTCTCGTGCGTCGTCGATCATCCCGTCCAACCGCCTCGTCGGAGGGTCCAACTGATGAACGAGTTTGCCAAGACCGGGGTCGCGCTCGGCGCCGCCGTGGCGTTCACCGCGCTGGCCGTCACGATGAAGCCGGGCGAGGTGCGCCTGGATCTGTTCGATGACCAGGGGGAGGTGTTCTTCCCCGAGTTCACCGACGGGGCTGCGATCCACGAGCTCGAGGTGACCGCGTTCCGCGAGTCGTCGAGCGACATCTACGCGTTCGCGGTCAAGCGCGACGACAAGGACGTCTGGCGCATCCCCTCGCACGGCAACTACCCGGCCGACGCGAAGGACCAGATGGGCAAGGCCGCGGCGATGATGATCGGCCTCAAGAAGGACGCGGTCGTCGGCGACGCCAAGGGACGCCACGCCGAGTACGGACTCGTGGACCCGCTCGCAGACGGCGTCGAGACCGCGGGACGCGGCAAGCACGTCAAGCTCAAGGACAAGGCCGGCAACGTGCTCGCCGACCTGATCGTCGGCAACGAGGTCGAGGGCAAGGCCGGCACGTTTTACTGCCGCTTGCCCGAGAAGAAGCGCATCTACAAGACCAAGCTGCAGGGCTCGCTGTCGACGCAGTTCGCGGACTGGATCGAGACCGACCTGCTGCAGGCCAAGTCCTGGAACATCGACAAGATCGTCTTCGACAACTACTCGATCGACGAGCAGAAGGGCCAGATCGTGCCCGGCGAGAAGCTGGTCGTCGCCAAGGGCGACGACAACAAGTTCGCGCTCGAGGGGCTCGACGAGGCCAAGGAGGAGACCAACGTCGAGAAGGCCACCGAGATCGGCAACACGCTCGGTGAGATCAAGATCGTCGGCGTGCGCCCGAAGCCCGAGGGACTTACCGCGCGGCTCGAGCGCGCCAACGGCTTCGAGGCGCAGATCCTCCGCCAGCAGCTGCAGCAGAAGGGCTACTTCCTCGCGCGCGGCGGCAAGCTGGTCAGCAACGAAGGCGACCTGATCTTCGAGACCAAGAGCGGCGTGCGCTACACGCTGCGCTTCGGCGAGCTGGTCTACGGCGAAGGCGACGAGCTGACCGCCGGCATCGGTCGAGACGAGGCCGCCGAAGGCGACGAGGGCGCCGAGAAGCCCGCGGCGAACAACCGCTACCTGATGGTGACGGCCGAGTTCGCCAAGGAGCTCCTCGACGAGCCGGCGGGCCCGCGCATGGAGCAGGCCGAGCTCGACAAGCGGCGGCAGGCGCGCACGACGATCGAAGCGATCAGCAAGGCTGTCGACCTCTACAAGGTGCAGAACGAAGGCCGGCTGCCCGACGGCTTCGAGGCGCTGGTCGAGAAGCCCGAGGAGGGCGAGCCGCTGCTGAAGGAGGTCACCCCCGATCCGTGGGGCAACGAGTACCAGTACACCAAGGAGGGCGACGCCTACTTCGTGGTCAGCTTGGGCAAGGACGGCAAGCCCGGCGGCAGCGCCGAGGACAAGGACGTGAGCAGCGCCGAGCTGGCGTTCGAGGACACGCTCGACGCCGCGGCCAAGGAGTGGTCGTCCTACGACAGCAAGGTCGAGACGGGCCAGGAGGAGGCCGACACGCTGACCAAGCGGTTCGGTCCCTGGTACTACGTCATCGACAAGGCGCTGTTCGACAAGCTCAAGCCGAGCCGCGCCGACCTCGTCAAGGCGAAGGCCGCGTCGGACGACGCCGTCGACGGCGAGCCGGGCAAGTAGGCGTAGGCGCCTGCCTGCGGCGGCGTCGCTGCAGGCGGGCCCTGGGCTTCTCGGGGGATTCGGCTACGATCTGGCCGCGGCCAATCCGGCCGCGCTGGATCCCACCCCACCGAGGAAGCACGTCATGCTGAGACCCGTTCTCGCCGCTGCGCTGCTGCTCACGAGTCCCACGCTCGCCGTCGCCGGGAGCGACGCGCTCGTGGTCGTGCAGCAGGACCCGCAGAAGGCCTACAAGAAGCTCGCGAAGGACTACGCCAAGGCGATGTCCGAGTGGCAGAGCGAGCTGCAGAAGAAGATCAAGGAGGCGCGCGCCGCAGGCGAGCGCGTGCCGCGCTCCGCCTACAGCCAGCCGACCAAGGAGTTCATCGACGCGGCGCAGGAGTATGCCAAGGAGTACGCCGGCAAGGACGCCGCCGTGCCGTTCCTCGGGTTCATCCTCAAGAACGCCAGCTCCGAGCGGAACACGGTCAAGTGGGCGGTCAACGCGCTCGCGACCGACCACGCCGAGAGCGCGCAGATCGGCGAGGTCGTCGACTACCTGCCCAAGGTCTCGAGGATGGCCGGGCGTCAGGCCATGTCGCTGCTCAACGACGTCGCCGACAACCACGCCGACAAGGACACCCGGGCCAAGGCACTGTTGGCGCGTTCGCGTCAGCTGGCCGCGCGCGACGACAGCGCCGGCGCGGTCGCCGACCTGCAGCTGGTCAAGGAGCTGACCAAGGACGCGGACCTGCTCGACGAGGCCACCGAGGCCCTGGTCGAGGTCCAGAAGCTCGCCATCGGCTCCGCCGCTCCCGAGATCGAGGGCGTCGACGTCGAGGGCGTCGCGTTCAAGCTCAGCGACTACCGCGGCAAGGTCGTCCTGCTCGACTTCTGGGGCTTCTGGTGACCGCCCTGCCGGGCGATGATCCCACACGAGCGGTCGCTCGTGGACAAGTGGAAGGACCGTCCCTTCGCGCTGATCGGCGTCAACAGTGACAAGACCGGCACGGAGAAGGGCATGGCCCTCTACAAGCAGAAGCAGAAAGAGATGGGCGTCACGTGGCGGAGCTTCCGCGACGAGGACAACAGCCCGCGCATCAGCGAGGACTGGCGCGTGCGTGGCTGGCCGACGCTCTACTACATCGATCACGAAGGCGTCATCAAGCACAAGAACATCCGCGGTGAGTCGCAGATGGAGGAAGTGCTCGACGAGATGATCACGGCCGCCGAGAAGGCGCAGAAGAAGGACGACTGACGTCGCCTCTTCGCCGACGCGGCCGCCCGCTGCCACGCAG
>JBERSB010000345.1:0-4344 GCA_041236755.1 Luminiphilus sp.
TGACGTGCAGCAGCGTGCTCTTGCCGCAGCCGGACGGGCCGAGCACGGCGACGGTGTCGCGCGGGGCGACGTCGAGGTCGACGCCCCGCAGCACCTCGGTCGCCGCGCCGAAGCGACGCGTGACCCCGCGCAGCTCGACCAGGGGCGCGGTCATTTCGGGCTGGTCTGCCCCGCAGGCGGCTTGGCGCCGCCGGGCGCGGGCTTGTAGAGGCTGACCAGCAGGCCGCCGGTCGCGGCGAGCAGGATGCCGAGCAAGAAGCGCCAGTCGAGCTTGGCCCAGCCGCCTGCGGGCGGGTGCAACGACATCGCCACGAACGCGTTCACGATCGGTGCGCCGGCGAAGATGATCGACATGACCGCCGCCGGGTGGCCCTTGGCGCCGAACGCGAGCAGCACGCCGAACGCGCCGACGGCGCCGACGGCGCCTGCGAACAGCGACAGCATGATTCCCTTGCCGGGCATCGTCCACGAGGCCTTGGCCGCGAGCAGCATGCCCGCCGGCGCTAGCACGGCGATCAGGAAGTAGGCGATGCCGACCCAGAAGAACGCCTTGTAGCGGCCGTTCTGCGGGTCGCCCATGGCGACCTGCCCTGCGTGCAGGAGCACGCCGTAGATGCCCCACGACGCGACGGTGAGGAGGGCGAACAGGAGCCAGGTTTGCATGGTGGGAGTCTCGTTGCCGGTAGGGGTCCGGCGCAAGGGTGCTCAGGTGGCGCGGGCAGCCGCGAGATCGCGACACAGCGCGGCGACGTTCTGCGCCATGTGTGCCGACGTGAACCCGCGCCGCACCGCGTCACGTCCGCGCGCGCCGAGCTCCACGGCGCGCTCCGGGTTGCGCAGCAGCGGCTCGAGCGCGTCGGCGAGCGAGGCAGGGTCCTCGGGTTCGCACAGCACGCCGCCGCCGGTCGCCTCGAGCAGCTCGGGGAAGGCCGCGTGCCGCGGCTGCACGACCGGCACGCCGGCGGCCATCGCCTCGAGCACGTAGAGCCCGAACGACTCGCCGTAGCGCGCAGGCACGGACAGCGCGGTCAGCGTGCCGAGGAACGCGAGCTTCTCCGCCCGGTCGATGTTGGGCAGCCACTCGACGTCGTCCGTGCACCCGGCCCGGTCGATCCGCCGGCGCAGATCGTCGACGAAGGCTTCGTCCTCACGCAGCTGCACGCCTGCGACACGCAGCCGGAGCCCCTCGCCGGCGGCGCGCGCCTTGAGCAGCAAGAACGCGTCGACCAGCGTGTCGAGGCCCTTGTCCCGGCACATGCGCGCGAGGTAGCCGATCGTCGGCGGCGCAGCAGCAGCGGTCGCGTCTGCAGGAAAGTCCTCGACGTCGACGCCGTTGTGCACAACGTGGTAGCGCGCGTCGGGTAGCGCCAGCCGCGCCTGCACCACGTCGCGGTAGCTGGCGCTCACCGCGACCATGGCGTCGACCTCCTGCGCGCGCTCGCGCAGGGTGCTCCAAGCAGCGTCGCGCTCCTTCTGCGGCAGGGCGTCGAGGAACGGCGCCTCGCCCTGCAGCGTGACCACCACCGGGACCCCGAGTGCTGCGCGCAGCCGCCGCACGACCCCCGTCAGCATCGCGTTGGAGACGATGACGACGTCGGGCCGCTGCTGCGCTGCTCTGCGCGCGACGAGCTTCTCGACCTCCTTCTCCTGCCGGCCGCTCTCGCCCCGGAGGATCGACACCGTCAGCGCGCCGAGCGCCGAGGCGTCGGTCATGTTGCCGCGCCGCGAGGCCCAGCGCAGCAGGCGCGGGCTGTCGAGCCAGTCGGCGACGAAGCGCGGCAGCAGCCCGAAGGCGCGCGCCTTTTGCTGCAGGTAGACGTTGATGCCGCCCATCTGCACGTCCTGCGGCCGGTGGTCGTCGCGCTCGAGCACCATCGGCAGGTAGAGCGGCACGACGTCGACCTCGTGGCCCTGCGCGCGCAGCGCGCGGCCGAGCGCGTCGTCCCGCAGGCAGCTGCCGCAGTAGAAGTGCCCGGTGCCCGGCGTCAGCAGCAGGAAGCGCACGGCGTGCTCAGCGGCCTCCCGCCGGCGCCTCGAAGGCGTAGACGTACTGGTCGCCCGCGCCGATCACGACGCGGCCGTCGACGACCGCGGGCGAAGAGTAGATCGGCTTGCCGACGTCGTAGCTCCAGACCTGCTCGCCGTCCTCCATGCGCAGCATGTAGAGGCGCCCGTCGCCCGAGCCGAACACGACCTTGTCGCCGCAGATGACCGGCGAGCTGTCGACCTTGCGCTTGGTGCGGAACTTCCAGAGGGGGGTGCCGTCTGCGCGCTTGCAGCAGTGCAGATAGCGGTCGCGGCCGCCGAACACGACGTGCTCGGCGTCGATCGCGGGCGACGAACAGAACCCCTGCCGCTTGCTCGCGTAGCGCCACTCGACTTCGCCTGCGTCCAGGTCGACCCGCAGGAACTCGTTGCCGTAGTGGCCGAAGTAGGCGCGGTCGCCGAGCAGCGCGACCGAACCGGCCACCTGGCAGCCCTCGCCGAGCTCGATCTTCGCGGCGCGCTCGCCGCTCTGCAGATCGACCAGGTGCAGCGCCGCGTCGCAGCCGCCGAACAAGGTCTCGTCGCCGGCGATCGCGGGCGAGCCGTTGACGTAGTTGTCGGTGGTGTAGGTCCACAGCGGCGCGCCGCCGTCCCGGTCGAAGCAGTAGACGTTGGCGTCGTAGCTCCCGACGAGCAGGCGCGTCCTCCCCGCCGGGTCACGGAACCAGTTCGCGCCGCCGAGGATGCGGTCGCCGGTCTCGTGCTTCCACAGCAGCGCGCCGTCCGCGGCGTCGAGCGCGTAGAAGAAGAAGTCCGAGGAGCCGATGTAGATCCGGCCTTCGTGCGCCAGCGGGGGGGCTTCGACCATGTCCTTGGTCTCGAACCGCCAGCGCTGCTCGCCCGTGGCGAGGTCGATCGCGTAGACGGCGTTGTCGGTCGAGCCGACGTAGACCACGCCGCCTGTGATCACGGGCGACGACAAGATGTCGCCGCCGGTCTTGAAGCGCCACGCGAGCTGCGGGCGGTCCCCGAGCCGCGCCGCGGACACGCCGTGGAGCTGCGGGTTGCCGCGGTAGTGCGGCCACTCTGGGCTCGGCGGCGGGCCCAGGGCGGCGACCGGGGCGCGCGCGGCCCGCTGGGCTGGCGCGGCGTAGCGGTATTTGCGCAGCAGCTCTTCGCGCAGGCGCAGCACCTCGGAGCTGCGTGCCTTGCCGGTGACGAGCTCGCGACGCAGCGCCGGGGCGACGTCTGCCAGCGACGTCTCGGTCCGCTCGAGCACCTGGACCAGGTGCACGCCGACGGACGATCGTACGGGCCCGGAGACCTCGCCGGACTCCAGCGCGCGCACGGCCGCGGCGAACTCGGGCCCGTAGCGGTGGTAGTTGTAGTTGGGGAGCTCGCCGGCGAGGGCGCTACGCCGGGGGTCGCGGAGCAGGCGGCGGGTCACGCGATCGTGCGAGGCGCGGAGCAGCTCGTCGAAGGTCGCGCCGTGGTCGAGCTTCGCGCGCAGCGCGGCTGCGCGCGCCGCCGCGGTCTGCGGCAGGGACATGCGCTCGGTGCTGAGCACGTGGCGCACGCGCACGCGCACGCCGCCTTCGCCGTAGCGGTGCTCGAACAGCTCGCGCAGTGCGACGTCGTCGGCGGCGCGCGCCGCGCCGACGAGCGCTGCGATCCGCAGGTCGCGCAGGGCCTCGGTCGCGCGCCGCGCGCGCGTCATGGGATCGTCGCCGTTCGCGCCGACCGCCTGCTGCGCGGCCTCCGAGCGCGCGAGCGTCGGCGCCGAGCGCGCGAGCCCGCGGCCCTCGCACTCCGCAGCCAGCGCCATGGCGAACGCGAGGTTCTCCAGGATGCGCGGGCTCGAGCGGCCGCCGCCGAAGCGCTCCAACATCGAGGCGGTCACCGCGCCTGCGTCGAAGTTCACCAGCGTCGGGCTGTCTTCCGCCGGAGTGGCCGCTGCCGTGAAGAACGCGCCCGAGGGGTCGAGCCGCACGCGCTGCCCGACGACCGTCGTCGCGAGCGCTGCTGCGAGCAGCGCGGTGCGCCAGCCCCTCACGCCAACAGCCCCCGGAACAGCTCACCGAACGCCGCTGCGTCGACGTCGCGCGGGTTGAACTGCGCGGTCCACTGCGTCGCGGCCTCCTGCGCCAGCTCGTCGGCCGCTGTGGCCGGCACGCCTTCGAGACGCGCGCCGAAGCCGGCGCGGGCGACCAGGGCGCGCAGCCGCCGATGCAGCGCGTCGGTGGCGACGCGGTCGGCGGCGGCCGCGCGCGCGGGGCCGGCGGGGCGCGCGAGGTCGGCGGCGCCGGCCCGCGCGTCCGGCGGCACCGCGGTGGAGGCCACGACGCCGGGTCGCGCCGG
>JBERSB010000346.1:0-11441 GCA_041236755.1 Luminiphilus sp.
TCCAGATTTGCCAAACCCTACCGATTCCGTGAAGGTCAGGCAGACCGCCGCATAAGCCCTTTTTCACAAGGTCATGGGTTGCGGAAGCGCGTTACACCCAATAGATAGTAGCCCCCTGCGGTAGAACGTGGTTCTCCCCAAGTGCGCCCATCGCGGCCGCCCCCCCACAGGCGCGGCCCCGGCGGGAGCCCCTGGAGTCGGACGGAGTTCGCTGCGGGACCCGGCGCGTTTGGTCACGCGCTGGTTACGTTCTCTCGCAGCCTCCTGGTCGTCGTCCGGCGTGCAGAACTCCCGAAAGATCGGGGTCCGCTCGTCCACGTCCGCGTCCCGATTCCGCCGGTCAGGCGTCTCCCTGCCGCGCGGATCCCATGCATCGGGTCGCGGAGCCGTTTCGCCCTCCAGAGAGCTGCGCGTGTTGGTCAGCAGAGTTAGCCCCCGCGGCAGGAGCGGGGGTCGGTCAGCAACGGTCGGTTTGGTCGCCGGCCCACGATTGGAGGAAGACTGGCGTGAAAATCAGTCGGCGTTTTACGGGCAAGGGCAAGTCTCCCTACGAGGGCATTCCTTTCACCAAGCGGAACTCCGAGATCCGCAACCCGGACGGGAGCCTCGTGTTCGAAGCGCGGGACATCGACGTCCCGGCGCACTGGAGCCAGGTCGCGGTCGACATCCTGGCCCAGAAATACTTCCGTAAGGCAGGCGTGCCCCAGCACGACGCCGACGGCGCGCCGCTCCTCGACGACGCCGGCAACGCCGTGCTCGGCGGTGAGTCGGACGCGCGACCGGTCTTCCACCGCCTCGCCGGCTGCTGGCGGACCTGGGGCCAGGGCCACGGCTACTTCGATTCGGACGAGGACGCCCAGGCGTTCGAGGACGAGCTGAGCCACATGCTCGCGGCGCAGCACGCCGCGCCGAACTCGCCGCAGTGGTTCAACACCGGGCTGCACTTCAAGTACGGCATCACCGGCCCGGCACAGGGGCACTGGTACGTCGACGACCCGGACCAGAAGGTCGGCGGCGACGCGGACCTGGGCCAGCAGGCCGCCAAGAAGGTCGCCGCGACCCTCAAGAAGAGCAGCAGCGCCTACGAGCGGCCGCAGCCGCACGCGTGCTTCATCCAGTCGGTCAGCGACGACCTCGTCGGCGACGGCGGGATCATGGACCTGTGGACCCGCGAGGCGCGCCTCTTCAAGTACGGCTCCGGCACCGGCAGCAACTTCTCCCAACTGCGCGCCGAGAACGAGCCGCTCTCGGGCGGCGGCAAGAGCTCCGGCCTGATGAGCTTCTTGCGCATCGGCGACCGCGCCGCGGGCGCCATCAAGTCGGGCGGCACCACCCGCCGCGCGGCGAAGATGGTCTGCCTCGACCTCGACCACCCCGACATCGAGTCGTTCGTGTCGTGGAAGGTCAACGAGGAGCAGAAGGTCGCGGCCCTGGTCACGGGCAGCAAGCAGATCAAGCGGCACCTCAACCTCGTGATCAACAGCTGCCACGTGCAGGACGAGGACGGCGAAGGCACCGTGACCGTGCTCAAGCCCAAGGAGAACCCGGCGCTCGCCGCGGCCCTGCGCGACGCGCGCGCCGCGATGGTGCCCGAGAACTACCTGCACCGCTGCCTGCAGCTCGCCGGCCAAGGGCTGCGCGCGGTCGACGTGACGGAGTACACCACCGACTGGGACGGTGAGGCCTACGCGACGGTCGCCGGCCAGAACTCCAACAACTCGGTCCGCATCCCCAACGAGTTCTTCCGCGCGGTCGACGAGAACGGCAAGTGGCGCCTGATCCGCCGCACCGACCGCGGCGTGGCGCGCGAGGTCGACGCCAACGAACTGTGGGACAAGGTCTCGTACGCGGCGTGGGCGTGCGCGGACCCGGGCTTGCAATACGACACGACCATCAACGAGTGGCACACCTGCCCCGTCGACGGCCGCATCAACGCGAGCAACCCCTGCTCGGAGTACATGTTCCTCGACGACACGGCCTGCAACCTGGCGTCGATCAACCTGGCGCAGTTCCAGGCCGAGGACGGCACGTTCGACCTCGAGGGCTACAAGCACGCGATCCGGCTGTGGACGATCGTGCTCGAGATCAGCGTGCTGATGGCGAGCTTCCCGTCACAGACGATCGCGAAGCTCAGCTACGAGTTCCGCACGCTCGGCCTCGGCTACGCCAACCTGGGCACCATCCTGATGCGCCAGGGCATCCCGTATGCCAGCGAGAAGGCCTACGCGATCGCCGGCGCGCTCTCGGCGGTGCTCAGCGGCGAGTCCTACGCGACGTCCGCCGAGATGGCCAAGGAGCTCGGCACGTTCCCGAAGTACGCGAAGAACGAGGAGCACATGCTCCGCGTGATCCGCAACCACCGCCGCGCGGCCTACCACGCGTCGGAGAGCGAGTACGAGGAGCTGTCGATCACGCCGCGCGGCATCGACCCCCAGCTCTGCCCGCCGGAGCTGCTCGAGTCGGCGCGTGAGTGCTGGGACCGGGCGCTGGTGCTCGGCGAGAAGCACGGCTACCGCAACGCCCAGGTCACCTGCATCGCGCCGACCGGCACGATCGGGCTGTTGATGGACTGCGACACGACCGGCGTCGAGCCGGACTTCGCGCTGGTCAAGTTCAAGAAGCTCGCCGGCGGCGGCTACTTCAAGATCGCCAACCAGAGCATCGCGCCTGCGCTCAAGCGGCTTGGCTACGAGCCCGCGCAGATCGACGAGATCGTCGCCTACGTGGTCGGCCGCAAGACGCTCGCCGGCGCCCCCGGCATCAACCACGAGAAGCTCCTGCAGAAGGGCTTCGACGACGCCGCGATCCAGAAGGTCGAGGGCGCGCTCGAGAGCGCGTTCGACGTCACCTTCGCGTTCAACAAGGGCATCCTCGGCGAGGAGCTGCTGCAGAAGCTGGGCGTCACCGCCGAGCAGATGGGCGACTGGAGCTTCAACCTGCTGACCCACCTCGGCTTCAGCAAGCAGGAGATCGCAGAGGCCACCGACTTCGTCTGCGGCACGATGACGGTCGAGGGCGCGCCGCACCTGAAGGACCAGCACCTGCCGGTGTTCGACTGCGCCAACCGGTGCGGCAAGAAGGGCAAGCGCTTCATCCCCTACGAGGCGCACCTCTACATGATGGCGGCCGCGCAGCCGTTCATCTCCGGCGCGATCAGCAAGACGATCAACATGCCGATCGACGCCGAGATCGACGATGTCAAGCGCGCGTACCGCCTCGGCAGCGACCTGATGCTCAAGGCCGTAGCGCTCTACCGCGACGGCAGCAAGCTCAGCCAGCCGCTCAGCTCGACGCTCGAGGACGAAGACGACGCCGAGGCGACGATGTCGATGGCCGCGTCAGCCGAGGTCCAGGCGATGGCCGAGAAGATCACAGAGCGGGTCGTACACCGCTACATCGCCAAGCGTCGCCGCCTGCCCGGTCGCCGGGCCGGCTACACGCAGAAGGCCAACGTCGGCGGGCACAAGATCTACCTGCGCACCGGCGAGTACGAGGACGGCACGCTCGGCGAGATCTTCCTCGACATGCACAAGGAGGGCGCCGCGTTCCGGAGCCTGATGAACTGCTTCGCGATCGCGGTGTCGCTCGGCCTGCAGCACGGCGTGCCGCTCGACGAGTTCGCCGACGCGTTCGTGTTCACGCGGTTCGAGCCGAACGGCATGGTGCAGGGCCACGACCAGATCAAGATGGTCACCTCGGTCATCGACTACGTGTTCCGCGAGCTGGCGATCAGCTACCTCGGACGCGACGAGCTGGCGCAGGTCTCGAGCGAGGACCTGAGCAACACCACGATGGGTAGCAAGGTCGCCGACCCCGAGTACACCGACGAAGAGGTCGTCTCCGAGACGGTCTACGAGAGCACGGACGCGCCGACGCCGGTGCTGGAGAACCCGCACCTGCACCCGCCGAGCGCCGGCCTCGGCCGCGGCGCGGACGAACCCCGGGCAGCAGCCGGCGAGGCCGTCGCGCTGATGCGCGCCGAGACCAAGACCGCGCTCGAGAACCGCCAAGTCCGGGTGCAGATCGCCGAGGCCCGCCTCAAGGGCTACGAGGGCGACGCGTGCGGCGGCTGCGGGGCGTTCACCCTGGTGCGCAACGGCACGTGCCTCAAGTGCGTGTCCTGCGGCGCGACCAGCGGCTGCAGTTAGCGGGACGTCAGGCCCTGCGCGCGGCGTCCGAGGCCCTGCGCGAAGCGTCCGAGGCCCTGCGCGCGGCGTCGGAGGCGCGGCGTCTGCGGCCGCCGCGTGCGGAGGCGCCGCCTAGAAGTGCCGCGCCGCGTAGAGAGGCGCCACAGCTTAGAGAGGCCCCGCAGCTCAGAGAGACGGCGCCGCTCAGAGCCGCCGGATGCGCACGCCGGCGAACGCCACCGGGTCGTTGTGGCCCGCGAAGCCGAAGAAGCCCGACGTGTTGTCCTTGCCGCGCGCGTTCTTCAGCTGCGACTCGAGCTTGCTCAAGTCGGCGTCGAGGATGCGGTAGCCGTTGAGCTCGACCTGCACGCGCGAGCCGCGCACCGTCACCTCCTGGTAGTTCCACTCGCCGACCGGCCGCTGGTAGCCGCGGCGCGCGGCCTGCAGGCCGTAGGCGCTGCCGTGGTACTGCCACGGCTTCAGCGTCGCGTACTTCGGCGCCGTGTTGTCCAGCACCTGCAGCTCGATACCCGTGTAGGCCGTGTCGCCCTTGCCCGGGTAGCGGATGGCGAGGCCGTTGTTGCCTCCGGCCGGCACCTGGAAGTGGAACCGCACAGCGAAGTCCTGGTACTCGTCGACGGTGAACAGCGTGCCCCCCTTGCCCTGCTTGCAGCGGATCGTCCCGTCGACGACCTCGTAGTTGTCGGTCGCCCCCTGCCAGCCGGCGAAGGTCGCGCCGTCGAACGCGGAAACGAACGCGTGCGCGTCGCGGCTCGCGAGCAGGGAGTCGCCCTCGTGGGCCCCGATCTCGCGCACGGTCAGGTTGCGGAACCGGATCTCGCCGCCGTGGGTCTGCAGCTGCAGCGGGCCTCGCTTGGGCAGCGGCTTGTTGCGGTCCCAGTAGTTCTCCATGCGCACGCCGTCGACCGTCACGTGGCCGTTGAGCGACACCCAGACGATCTCGCCGACCATCGTGATCTGCAGCTGGTTCCACTCCCCGAACGGCCGGTCGCGGCACGCGTCGGGGAAGCGCTCCTCGTCCTTGTTGTTCCACAGGCCGCCCGAGCCCTTGTCGGCGCCGAGGTTCCACTTGCCGCCTTCCTCTGTGTAGTCCCAGATCTGCACCTGCGGGCAGCCGCGCAGGTAGATGCCGGAGTCGGCCTTGGCGACGGTCCGGTACTCGAGCGTGAACACGGCGTCGCCGTAGTCCCGATCGGTGGTCAGGAACGCGCCGTGGCCGTCGTTGACCAGCTCGCCGCCCTCGACCCGCCAGTGGTCCTTCACCGTGGCGTCGTCCTCGGCCCGCATCTTCTGCCGCGCCTCGTCGCTCATCTCGGCGAGCTTGTAAGGGGAGAAGTGGCGCTGGCCGTGCCAGCCGGCGAGGTCGCTGCCGTTGAAGAGGAGCTCGGGGGCGCGCTGCGCGCTGAGCGGCACAGCGGCGAGCGAGACGAGGGCGATCAGGTTCGGACGCATCGCCGCACTCTACGCAATCAGCGGTTGCGCAGGAACGTCGCGATGTCTCCGAGGAAGCCCTCGAGGTAGGCCCGGTGCTCGGGATCGACGCCGACCTCGTCCACGGCGGCCATCATCAGCGCCATCCACCGGTCGCGCGCCCGCTCGTCGACGGCGAACGGCATGTGCCGCATCCTGAGCCGCGGGTGCCCACGCTCCTGTAGATAGGTCTGCGGCCCGCCGAAGCGGTAGACCAGGAACGACCGCAGCCGCTGCTCGGCGCCCGCGAGGTCGTGGGCCGGGTACATCGGAGCAAGCACTTCGTCCTCGGGAACGCGCCGGTAGAACGCCGCCACGATCGCTTCGAGCCGGTCCTGGCCCAGCAGCTGGTAGATCGGCAGTTCGTCGCTCACCGCAGCAGCGTGGTGCATCGGCCCCCCAACGCAAGTACGATGTGATCCGATGGTCTTCCACGCCGCACCCGACCCACACGAACAGGAATTCGACCGCAGCCTGCGCCCCGGATCGTTCGACGAGTTCGTCGGCCAGGAGCAGATCCGCGACAACCTCCGGATCGCGATCGAGGCGGCGACGGGGCGAGAAGAGCCGCTCGACCACGTGCTGCTCTGCGGCCCGCCAGGGCTCGGCAAGACCACGCTGTCGCACCTGATCGCGCTGGGCATGCAGGCCGACATCGTGGTCACGTCGGGCCCGGCGCTCGGCGCGCCCAAGGACCTCGCCGGCACGCTCACCCGGCTGCAGCGAAACGAGGTGCTGTTCATCGACGAGATCCACCGGCTGCCCAAGCAGCTCGAGGAGTACCTCTACTCCGCGATGGAGGACCACGCGATCGACGTCGTGCTCGACCCCGGGCCGAGCGGCCGCAGCGTGCGCCTCGGCGTGCAGCCCTTCACCCTGGTCGGCGCGACCACCCGCGAGGGGCTCCTGACCGCCGCGTTCCGCTCCCGCTTCGGCATCGTCGAGCGGCTCGAACCCTACCCCGCCGCCGACATCGAGCAGGTCCTGTGCCGCGCCGCCGCGCGGCTCGGCGTCGGGCTCGACGCGCCGGCCGCCCAGATGTGCGCCGAGCGCAGCCGCGGCACGCCCCGCATGGCGCTGCGCATCCTGCGGCGCGTGCGCGACCTCGCGCAGGTCCTCGAGCGCCCCACGATCGACGCGGCCACGGCCGAGCAGGGCCTCGAGCGGCTCCGCATCGACCACCTCGGCCTCGAGGAGGTCGACCGTAAGCTGCTGCGCGCGCTCACCGACCGCGGCGACGCCGTCGGGCTCAAGACGCTGGCCGCGATGATCGACGAGGCGGAGGACACGCTCGAGGACGTGCTCGAGCCGCACCTCATCCGCCAGGGCCTCTTGGCGCGCACGCCGCGCGGGCGCGTCGCCACCGCCCGCGCCTACGAACACCTCGGCCGCGAGGCGCCGCGTGCGCCTGAGCAGGCGGGACCCGGCGAGCTGCCGTTCGCCTAGTGCGACCTTCTGTGGGCACGTTTCGGTTCGAGCTGCTGGGCCAGAAGGGCAAGCTGCGCCGCGGCCGCTACCACACGCCGCACGGCACCTTCGAGACGCCGTGCTTCGCGCCGGTCGGCACGTATGCGACCCTCAAAGGGCTGACGCCCGAGCAGGTCAAGGGCACCGGCAGCGAGCTGATCCTCGCCAACAGCTACCACCTGCACGTGCGCCCGGGCGCCGAGCGCATCGAGCGGCTCGGCGGCCTGCACCGGTTCATGAACTGGGACGGGCCGATCCTGACCGACTCGGGCGGCTTCCAGGTGTTCTCGCTGAGCCACAAGATGAAGATCGACGACGAGGGCGTGACCTTCCAGATGTCGGTCGACGGCAGCACGCACCGCTGCACACCGGAGTCGGTGCTGACCTTCCAGAAGCAGCTCGGCCCCGACATCGCGATGGTGCTCGACCACTGCCCACCCGGCGACGCAGCGCCCGCGCTGCAGCGCACGGCCCACGAGCGCACGCTGCGCTGGGCGCGAGAGGCGCGCGACCTGCACGACCGCTGGGGCGGCAGCGACCGCGGCCAGGCGGTGTTCGGCATCTGCCAGGGCGGCACCGACGCCGAGCTGCGCGCGGCCAGCGCGTCGGCGCTCGCGGCCATGGACTTCGACGGCTACGCGATCGGCGGGCTCAGCGTCGGCGAGACCAAGAAGCAGATGGCGACCGCGCTGGACGCGTGCGTCGACGAGCTGCCCGCGGACAAGCTGCGCTACATGATGGGCGTCGGCATGCCCGAGGACCTCGTCGCGGCCACCGCGCAGGGCGTCGACCTGTTCGACTGCGTGATCCCCACCCGCCACGGCCGCAGCCACACCGCGTTCGCGCCGGACGGCAAGCCGATCAAGATGCGCAACGCCCAGTACGCCGACGACCCCGGCCCGCTGGTCGAAGGCTGCGCCTGCTACACCTGCCGCAACTTCTCCCGCGCCTACCTGCGGCACCTGTCGGTCGCCGACGAGATGCTCGGCGGCATCCTGCTCTCGCTCCACAACATCCACTTCCTGCAGGACCTGATGCGCTCGATCCGCGAGCAGGTCCCGCTCGACTGAGCCATGAAGACGCTACTACTCTCGCTGTGTGCCCTGACGCTCACCTCTTGCTCGCTGTGGCGAAGCCCTCCGTCGCCGACGCCGAACGAGGTCAAAGTCGGCACCTGGAACCTCGAGTTCTACGGCGCCGACCCCAAGTTCCGCCGCGACACGCCGCCGCGCGACGACGCCGACCAGGAGCGCATCGCCGAACGCATTCGCGCGCTCGGCGTGGCCGTGCTGGCTGTGCAGGAGATCTGCGGCGCCGCGCCGCTCGATGACCTCGCGCGCCGCATTGGCCCTACCTGGCGCCCCGTACTCGGCACGACCGGTAAGTGGACGGACGGCCGCACCCAGCAGGCCGTCGGGTTCCTCTACGACAGCGCTGCGCTAATACTCGTTCACGCAGAAGAGCTGCTCGACTTCCCCAGCGAGATCGACGGCCTCAACGTGTTCCACAGAAAGCCGGTGACCGCCTGCTTCCGACACCGCGGCAGCGGGATGGACTTCCGCCTCGTCACCGTGCACCTCAAGGCCGGCCGCAAGGCCCGCGACCTCGCCAAGCGCCGCGCCGAGGCCGACACGCTGCACGCCTGGATCCGCAGGCTGCAGGCAGACGACCGCGAGGACCAGGACATGGTGATCCTCGGCGCCTTCAACTCGACCTACGGCGCCGAGCCCGCTGAGCTGCTCGCCCGGGACGGCGCCATGGCGCTTTTGGAGCAGTCCTCGCCGACGCCGACGATCCTCTGGTTCGACGACCCCATCGACCAGTTCGCGGTCGGACGCGGCTTCGACGAGGTCGTGCGGGGCTCGCTGGTCGCGCACGCGGTCACCGGCGAAGCGGCGCGGCTCGCGTTCCGCAAGTCCTGCAGCGACCACTTCCCGTGCACCATGGTGCTGCGCGGCGCCCGCGACGACGACCCGACTGCGACGTTCGCCAAGGGGCCCGCGGCGCAGGTGCTGCCCGTATCGCGGCGCGCCGCCGGCCCGACCGCTTCGCCGCGGTCCTGAGCCGCTGCCGACGTCTCGCCAACCCCCGTCGGCCAGGACGTTACCATGGCCACGTCCGGACAACCGACTCACCGGCCCCTAGCTTGCGCCACCGCCGACGAGATGCGGCTTCGTCGTGTTGGTTCGCAGGCACGCAGATAGCTGTGCCCATCGCTCAGCTTCGCATCCGTGGTAACGCCGTGAACCCGCCTGCCAGCTAGCGATCGAACACGACTTCGACACCAAGACGCTGGCCGCACGGCAATGCGACTGCACAGCTCCACTCGCCGATTTACCTGCGGCCCTCCTGTTCCATCCGGTAGCAACCGGGGCAGAATTGGATGGTCAACCCCCTGTGACGCATCGACAAATCTTCGATGGAAGCGGTCGCCTTCATTTGGTTCTCGGCTTTCATCCACCCTACGCCCTTGCACGACTTCCAATGCAACATCATCTCCTTGTCGCTATGGGACACCGCTTTCGACCAGATCCAGTTGCGTAACTCGCCCCGAATCTGCTGAGCATAATCGGCAGGCACTTCCGTCATGCGGACGCCGACAGGCAGGCCACCAGACGCAGACCGTGTGCCATCCGCTTCGATCGCCTCGCAGAGCTGGCACTTTTGGACAGCCTGTGGCCGGAACCGCTCCTGGATGGTCGCAAAAGTCGCCAAGGACTCCTCTCGATTCTCCCCGGCAATCTGCTTCATGGACCAACAACGGTCTTCCCAATGAAGCTTGAGCGACTCGCGACCGCCTACTGTACGGCGCGACCAGACCCAGCGGATAGGGGATGCCGAGACATCGCCACCCCCGGTTGTCGCCGAAGTAGAAGCCGGATCCGCCACCACGAGCGACGGCACCGTCTTCCCGAACGCCGTTCGCCCTGTTTCAGATGGACCGCCGGGCGCGCTCCACAACGCGGGAAAGCACAACCACACAGTTGCAATTGCAGCAATCGCCAACACGGATGTCTTGACAGCACCTGCACCGCGAACCCGCCCAATAGGCCCTGGACCTAACTCAGGTTCACCGTCAAGCGAGGCACTTTCCGATTCATCCGTAATAGGCGCACTCGGGCTCTGCGTATCGGCGGAGGATGGAATGAGACCCGAGAAATATTCGGACATTTTCCGATCCAGTCGAGACACCTCATGTCCGAATGCGTCATCCAGTCGGACACGGCTCAAAAAATACAAGTAAATGTTGCCGGCAAATTCATACGAGGCAAGCGACGCAAGACTTGGGTCTGCATCCTGCCCACCATCAATCTTGACCACGCCATGAGCGAAGTGGGCTTGAGCATTACGCAGCACTTGCGATACACCACGCCAAGTATGCCCGAGGATACCATCGCGTGACCCCAGCAACTTATCACCATATGAATGATCGCCATCTTTCTGATTGGCAGTGATGAGCTTTCGGAATGCCGGCAAATCCCACTGATCCCAACCCGCCCGCATTTTGTCTTCCAGATGTAGGCTCTTACGAGGCGACCGTTGGCAGTCCTTCCAGCGCAATGCGACCCCATCTAGCCCCCAAATCTTGACGGCCTGGCTTACCATGTAAGATCTTGCCTTGGTTTCCGCCTCACTCACATAAGCCCTAGCTGTCTGGGGGTCTTGCTGCTCGAAGAACAGAGGCTTGTATGCCCTAATTCGCTCGATCATCCACTTGGACTCCTGCAATTCCGCGAAATTCGGCTCTATTGCGAACGCAACATGCAGACATGCCGAAATAAATATTCTTTGTAATGCAGTGTCGCTATCGACGAGAGCGCGATCCATCGCGTCCTCCAACTTTGCGATCCACTCAAGCCGATACTTGATGTGCGGACCTGCCCCCCCTGACTCAACAAGCTCTTCATAGGTCTGCTGCCCCTTTGGGTGTATTAAGAAGTTCGCCAACTCCTCCAACTTGAGGTTGTCGATTTCTTGCGGCTTTGCATTGGGATGCTGCTTCGTGGCTCCGCACAGCGTATTATGGACGTGATCGGCCATACCGCGTGTTCCGACCCACGGAAGCAATTGCGCCTTAATACGGGCACGAAGAAGGCTAGTGAGCCCGTCCTTTATGCCACGGAGGAAATCTAGATCGTCCATCGGATGAGTTGATCGTAGCACCTGGATAGGTCATAAGACATATCGCGCTCGGGAACCTTCAGATGATGGTGCTGTAGCACCCCTCAGCAAATCTTTGCCAGAGAATACCAAAGGGGGTGCCGTTGCATGTCTCGCCCGCGGCCGCCACCTCGCACTTCTTGCCTTCTGGTCGAGCTCTCGGTTTCTGTAGGCCGGAGCGATCGCGAACTCTCG
>JBERSB010000347.1:0-6344 GCA_041236755.1 Luminiphilus sp.
CCGCGTTGAGCTGGGTCACCGCGCCGCAGAGGAACTGTTCGGCTCGGGCGAGGGCGACGTCGTCATCGGCGGCTCTTCGACGCTGTTGGCGCGGATCGCGGCGGCGGCGCTGCGGCCGCTGTGGAGCGAGGGCGACGAGATCGTGGTCACCGACCTCGACCACGAAGCGAACATCGGCGCGTGGCGCGAGCTCGAGGAGACGGGCTTGGTGGTGCGCTAGTGGCGCTGCGACCCCGAGACCTACCAGCTCCGCGCGGAGGACCTGACGCCGCTGCTCAACGACCGGACGCGGCTCGTCGCGTTCTCGCACTGCTCCAACCTCGTCGGGGAGATCCAGGACGTGCAGGCGATCAGCCAGGTCGCGCACGAGGCCGGCGCGTTGGTCTACGTCGACGGCGTCGCGTATGCGCCGCACCGGCGCGTGGACGTCGACGAGCTCGGCGCAGACCTCTACGTGGCGAGCCTCTACAAGGTCTACGGCCCGCACCTCTCTGCGCTGCACTTTGGCAGAGAGTTGATCTCGATGGCCAAGTCGCAGAACCACTTCTTCATCGGCAACGACGAGGGGCCCTACAAGCTCGAGCCCGGCAACGTCAACCACGAGCTGACGGCGTCGCTGCCCGGTATCGTCGACTACCTCAAGGAGCTGGATCGGCACCACGGCGGCAAGGGCACGATCGACGGCGCCTTCGACAAGATCACCGCGCACGAGTCCGAGCTCGCAGCGCCGCTGCTGCAGTTCCTCGACGAGCACCCGCGCGTGCGCCTGCTGGGCCGGTCTGTCGCCGACGCGATGCGCGCGCCGACGATCTCGTTCGTGCCGCTCGAGCAGCGTGCGAGCGAGATCCCGCCGAAGATGGACGAGCAGCACGTCGCCGTTCGGTGGGGGCATTTCTACGCGCACCGCTTCTGCTCGCGCTTCGGCATGCACGAGAACGACTGCGTCGTGCGCTCCAGCATGGTCCACTACAACACGCCCGACGAGGTCCAGCGGCTGATCGAGGCCTTCGACCGGGTGCTCTGAGCGCGCCAGCTGCTCCGCTCCTTTGGCCACGGACCACGCGACGATGCGGACCCTCGGTGTCGACCTCGCCTCGGCGGCAGAGAAGACGGCGTGGTGCCTGCTCGAATGGCGCGACGACGGCGCTGTCGTGGGCGGGCTCGAGCTCGGCGCCGACAACGCGCAGCTGCTGGAGGCCGCTGAGCTGGCCGACCACCTCGGCATCGACGCGCCGTGCGGGTGGCCGGCTGCGTTCGTACAGATGCTGCGCGAGCCGCCGCGGCCGATGCGCTGGCCGGACGAGCGCGACACGCTCCGCTACCGGCGCAGCGACCACTTCGTGAAGGAGGTGACCGGGCTCTGGCCGCTGAGCGTCTCGTCGGACCTGATCGGCGTCGTCGCGATGCGCGCGCGGGGCCTGCTGGCCTCGCTGCAGCAGCTCGGCCGGCCCTGCCTGGAGGTCTACCCCGCAGCGGCGCTGTATCAGTGGGGCATCCCCGCGCGCGGCTACAAGGGGGCGAAGAACCGCGGCGCGCTCGGCGCGCGCGTGGACGCGGTCCAGCAGGCGGCGCCGTGGCTGCGGATGGACGCAGGTGTCGAGGCGCAGGTCCGCGCGACCGACGACGCGTTCGACGCGCTGCTGGCGAGCCTCGCGGTGCGCGCGCACTGCGCCGGGCACGTGCTGCCCGAGCACCGCTGTCCCGACGACGTAGCCGCTGCAGAAGGTTGGATCGTGCTTCCGGCGCCGGGATCGCTGCCGCGGCTGGCGACGCGCGCGCGTTGACGGTGCAATCCGGACATGTCCGACGCCAACCCGTTCGCGCAGCTCGACGCCGCGGCCTACGCGCTGCCGCCGGAGTTCGTGCGCGAGCTGCAGACCCCCGCGCTCGTCGTCTACCTCGACCGGGTCCGACAGAACGTGCGCCGCGTGATCGAGCTCGCAGGCGGCGTGGACCGCTGGCGTCCGCACCTCAAGACGACCAAGATCCCCGAGGTCTGGGCCGAGCTGCTCGCCGCGGGGCTGCGCCAGTTCAAGTGCGCGACGACCCGTGAGGCCGCGGTGCTGCTCGACGTCGCGGCCGCGCACCTGGGCCCGGACGAGCGCGTCGACCTGCTCGTCGCGTACCCGCACCGCGGTCCGGCGCTGCGGCGCCTGCGTGAGCTCGCGTCGGCAGCTCCGCACGCCGACGTCTCGGTGCTGGTCGAAGACCCGGGGCTGAGCGCCGAGGTGGCAGCGGACCTCGGGGTCTTCGTCGACATCAACCCGGGCATGAACCGCACCGGCGTGCCCCTCGAGCAAATCGAGGACGTGCGCGCGATCGCGCGCGGGGCGGGCGAGCGGTTCCGGGGCCTGCACTTCTACGACGGCCACCTGCACGACCCGGACCTGGAGCGGCGCCGCGCGGCGATCTTCGACGGCTACGACCGGTTGCTCGAGGTCGTCGCGTCGCTGGACCTCGCCGGCGTGCGCGTGGGCGAGGTCGTCACCGCCGGCACGCCTGCGTTCCACCATGCGCTGAGCTATGAGCGCTTCGGGCACGCCCCGTTCGCGCACCGCGTCAGCCCGGGCACGGTGGTGTTCCACGACGGCCGCTCGCAGCAGCAGAACCCCGACGTCCAGCTGGAGCCGGCGGCCCTGGTGCTCTCGCGGGTGATCAGCCACCCCGCAAACGGCATCGCGACCTGCGACGCGGGCTCCAAGTCGCTCGCCGCCGAGGCGGGCGACCCGTGCGCGTCGTGGTCGGCGACGCCGGCCTCACGGCGCAGACGCCGAGCGAAGAGCACCTGCCGTTACGGTGTGCAGGCGGCCGCCCGGCGCGCGGCGCGACGCTGCTGCTGGCGCCGCGGCACGTCTGCCCTACGGTGAACCTCGCCGAGTCCGCTGTGCTGGTGGAGGACGGCGCCGCGCCGCGCGTGGTCGCCGTCACCGCGCGCGCACACGAACTGCTCGCATCGCCCCCGAGTCCGACGACGAATCCGAGATGACCGTCCGCGCGGGCCGCCTCGATCACCTTTCCGCCACGCACCTCATGCCTCGATCCACGCGCTTCGCGCTCGTCCTCGTCGCGTCTCTGTGTGCCGCGCTGCCTGCCCAACAGCAGGTCCAGCAGCAGCAGCCTCACAAAGAGCCGGCCCAGCAGCAGCCTCCGACGCCGCCCGAGCCGGGCGAGCAGCACTACACGATGTACTGCGCGTCCTGCCACATGCCGGATCGCTTCCACGTCGGCCCGTCGCTGATCGAGATCGGCAAGCTCTACGGCGACAAGTCGGACGACTTCGTCGCGTGGTGCCACGCGCCGCAGCCGAAGCGTCAAGGCGTCATCCAGATGCCGTCGATGGCGCACGTCCAAAAGGCGCAGCTGCTGCAGATCCACTCGTGGGTCGTCGCGAGCACCAAGGGCAAGGAGGAGGTCGTCGTCAAGAACGCCGACCGGTTCCGCGCGTCGCCGTCGATGCGGCGCCGGCCGCTGGTGCAGCGCATCTTCATGCCCCAGGCGGGGCCGGCGGCGATCGCGGTGGCCGCCAGCGACGAGGGGCACTTCTGTTGGGACGCCGGAGAGTGCCGGCTGCGCTACGTCTGGAAGGGTGACTTCATCGACGGCTGGCCGGTCTGGCGCGCCAACGGCAACGCGCTGGCCAAGGTCGTCGGCGACGTGCTGCTGCGTGAGGCGCGCACGCCGCTCCCCGCGGACGAGGACGCGCGCCGCAAGTTCCTGGGCTACCGGATGAAGGACGGCCTGCCGACGTTCCGCTACCGGCTCGGCTCGATGCGCGTCGAGGAGCGCATCACGCCGCTGCTCGACGGCTGGGGCCTCGAGCGACGCTTTGCGCTGCAGGGCGCGTCGCAGCCGGTCAAGCTGACGATGACGGCCGCGCCCAAGATGACGTACACGAGCGAAGACGGCACGTTCGACGGGCTCGTCTTCACGCCGAGCAAGGGCAAGGAGCGCGCGTTCACGATCGTCATGGAGGAGAAGGAATGAGGTCTTGGCTCTTTGCTCTCGCGTGCCTTGCGGGCGCCGCCGCAGCCCAGCAGGACCCATGGACCGACGCGTTCACGTTCGAGCGCGTCGAGATCCCGCCGGGCATCGACCCGCAGATCGGTGGCGTCGACACGACGCCGTCGGGCAAGCTCGCGGTGTGCTTCCACCGCGGTGAGGTGCTGATCTACGACCCGGCCGCCGCGACCTGGGCGCCGTTCGCAGAAGGCCTGCACGAGCCGCTCGGACTGCTCGCCGAGAGCGACGCGAGCATGCTCGTGATGCAGCGGAGCGAGCTGACCAGGCTGCGCGACACCGACGGCGACGGCCTCGCGGACGACTACGAGACCGTGTTCGACGGGTTCGGGATGTCGGGCAACTACCACGAGTTCGGCTTCGGCCCGGCGCAGGACGCCGACGGCAACCTCTACGTCTCGCTCGGCACGGCGTCGAACGGCGCGGGGGTGCGGCGCGAGATCCGCGGCCCCTGGAGCGACCTCGGCGTGCCGCGCGGCCAGATGACTACGGGCACCAAGGAGTGGCGCCAGGTCCGCGAAGCCGCGGGCCGCATGTACTCGCGCGTCCCTTGGCGCGGCTGGGTCGTCCAGCTCTCGCCCGACGGCGAGCAGGTCACGCCCTGGGCGTGCGGGTTCCGCACGCCCGACGGCATCGGCTTCGACGCCGACGGCCGGCTGCTGGTGACCGACAACCAGGGCGACTGGCTCGGGACGAGCAAGGTGCACCACGTGCGGCAGGGCCACTTCCACGGCCACCCGGCTTCGTTGGTGTGGCGTGAAGGCTGGGACCGGCCGGCGCTCGAGGTGCCGGTGGCAGAGCTCGAGTAGCTGCGCACGCCGGCCATGATGCTGCTGCCGCAGGGCGAACTCGCGAACTCGCCGACGCAGCCGATCGCGATCCCGCCAGGCGTGTTCGGCCCGCTCGCGGGCCAGACGCTGATCGGCGAGATGAACCAGAAGTCGCTGGTCCGCCTCCTCTACGACGAGCGGGGCGACGTGTCGCAGGGCGCGGCGGTGCCGTTCTTGAACTGCGAGGCGCTCGGCATCGGCAACCACCGCATGACCTTCACCGACGACGGCTCGCTGTGGATCGCCAAGACCCACCTGTCTTGGGCGGGCGCCGAGGGCCTGCTGCGCGTGCGCTGGAAGGGCGTCGATGCAGGTCTGTTCGCGGTCGACCAGGTGCGCGCGAAGGACAGCGGGATCACGCTGCGGTTCACCGAGCCGCTGGACGCGTCGAGCTTCGGCGGCGTCAAGGTGCGCTCGCACGGCTACAAGTACCACATCGCCTACGGCTCGCCGAAGGTCGACGAGCGCGAGGAGACGCTCGGTGAGCCTGTGTTCGCCGCCGACGGGCTGCACGCCCGGCTGCAGCTGGGCGCCGTCGAGGCTGGCCGCGTCTACACGATCCAGCTCGCCGGCGTGAAGGCGCGCAGCGGCCGGCCCGTGCTCGGCGACAGGGTCTACTACACGGCCGTCGAGGCGCGTTGAGCACGCCGCTGCAGGTCTACCTGACGCGCGCGGACTGGCTCGACGTGACCGCGGCGTTCGAGCGGCGGTGTCCGGTGCGCTACGCGCGCGCCGGCGAGGTCGACGGCGAAGTCCAGAGCTGGGGCGCGGCGCAGGACACCGAGGACTTCGGCGTCGCGCCGACCGGCGACGAGTCGACCAACCCTTGGTTCCTGATCCTGCCCGCCGACGTCGAGCCCGTGGCCCGCACCGCCGAGCGGCGCGCCGGCGTCGAGCGCCGCGTCGTCGATCGCTTCGGCAACCCGCGCAGTCTGCAGGTGCGGCCGGGCGGCGCGTTCGGCGCGCTCTTCGTGATCGTCGGGGAGGTCGCGCTGCCGACGGAAGACGAGTGGGTCGAGGACGCTCATCAGGCGCTGCTCGAAGAGCTCGCGGTCTGCACGCGGGAGGTGGGGGAGTTCTTCGTCGGCGCCGAAGCGCTCCAGCGCATGCGGCGCGGCGCGCGGCTCACGCCGTACGTCGACGGCGACACGCTCTACGACTTGCGCGAGTCGTAGGCGCGCCGGCGCGGCTCCTGGGGTCTAATCCTCGCATGAGCCGCACCTCGTTCCTCTCGTCGGCCACGGCCCTCGCGCTGTGCGCCCTCGTCCCTGCGCAGAACCCCAACGAAGCGCTGCGGCAGGCTCAGGGCGAGTATGCCGGCGAGCTGAAGGCCGTCAGACCCGACGGCGGCGACAGCCACGTCGGCGTGCAGCTGGTCGCCTACTGTGAGAAGGGCGGCGAGAAGCCGCGGCTGGAGATGGTGCTGCACCTCGGCGGCCTGCCCGGCGACGGGTGGCGACGCGGCGATCCGCGCGGGACCTTCAGCGCGCCGCTCGT
>JBERSB010000348.1:0-6776 GCA_041236755.1 Luminiphilus sp.
GCGCGCCGGCAAGGGCGAGCAGAAGCCCGTCGTCGCGCGCCTGAACTGATCGCTCCCGGCTCGGACACGAGCCTGAGCCGTCTGCTCGTCCGGGCGAGTCCGCCCGGCTGCACGCGATGAGTTCCCCTGCGTCCCGATGGGCGGTCCGTGCGATCGTGCTGGGCGCGTTCGCCGCGACCGTCTGGTTCTGCGGCCCACGTGCCGCAGCCGTGCTCGCGGCGAAGTTCCGCCGCGACGCGCCATCGGGACCGACGGTCGCGCTCGACCGCGTCGGTTTCGTCGATCGCCCTTCGTGGATGAACGACGAGATGCTCGTCGCGGTCGCGGAGACCCTGTCGCCGTGGCTGTCCGACGAGGTCGGGATCCTCGACGAGGCGACCGCGCGTAAGCTGCGCGACGGGCTGCTCACCACGCCATGGGTGCGCCAGGTCCGGCTGCAGCGGTCGTTCCCCGATCGCTTCCAGCTCGACCTGTCGCTGCGGCGGCCGCGCCTCGAGGTCCGCGACGGCGGCGACCAGCCGCTATGCCTCGTCGACGACGAGGGCGTGATGCTGCCCTGGATGGCGGCCGACGTGCCGACGCTGCGGCTCTATCGCGAGGGCGGCGCGACCACGATGGACGTCGTGCACGGCAGGCGCGCCACCGAGCGGCGGGTCCTCGTCGCGGCCATGGTCGCGGCCGAGTGGCGCGAGCAGGTCGCCGCCGAAGTCCCGGATTGTCCGCGGCTGATCGAGGTCGACGCGACCAACCTCGGCGAGCAGTGGATCCGCGGCGTGCTCTATCCCGAGGTCCGCGTGCTGCTCGCGCGCAGCGACGGCGCGCCCGTCAACTTCGCGTTCGGCAGGCCGCCGGACAGCCCGCTGCCGCGCGTGCCGGCGCGGACCAAGACCACCGTTCTCCAGAAGGTGCTCCGTGAGCACCCCGGCCTGGAGGGCCTGACCGCGGGCGACCTGCGGCTGGCGCGCCGTTGGGCCGACTACCTGCAGCCGCGTGCGCCGTCCGTGCCCGACCCGGTGGAGCCCTGGACCGCGCTCGACGCGCAGCTGCTGCCGCCGCCGGGCGCGCGCCCGCGCTAGTCGAGCGCCGCGTGCACGGCGCCGAGGAACGCGGTCAGCGGGAACCCGCCCGCTTTGGTGCAGCCGAGCCGCACCACGACGAGCCCCGCAGAAGGTGAGACCACGACGTACTGGCCTTCGTGCCCGTCCATGTGGAACAGGTCCGCGGGGAGTGAGGGCCAAGGGCGCTCGCGCGGCCCGTCTCCGTCGGGGTCGGCGTTGAGCCAGATCTGCCAACCGTAGCGGCCGCCGCTGCAGCCGTTGGGCGTCGTCGAGCGCGCGACCCATCCCTCGGGCAGGATGCGCTCGCCGAACATCACGCCGTCCTGCATGAAGAGCAGGCCGAGCTTCGCCCAGTCTCGCGCTGATGCGTAGCCGAATGAGCTGCCGACGAACGTGCCGCTCGGGTCGGTCTCGAGCACCGCGGTGTGCATGCCGACGCGCGCGAAGAAGCGCGCGGGCATCTGCCAGTAGGCGAGCCTGCCGGGATACGCGCTGCGGAGCTCGCGGCAGAGCAGGTTGGTCGCGCCGCTGGCGTACTGGAACGCCGCGCCCGGTTGCGTTTGCAGCGGCTGCTGAGCGTAGACCTCGGCGTGGTCCCGCGATCCCAGCAGCATCCGCAGCGCGTCCGACGTCGGGTCCTCGTAGTCATCGCTCCACTTCAGCCCGGCGGTCATCGCGAGCAGGTGCCGGTTCTGCACCTGGGCGCGCCCGTCGCCCTCCTCGCGCCACCCGGACACCGTCGGTCTGCCGTGCACGTCGAACGCGCCGCGCGCCACGTGCGCGCCGACGAGCGCGTTGGTCAGCGTCTTGCTCATCGACCAGCCGGGCAGCGGCATCTCGGCGTCGAACCCGTCGGCGTAGCGCTCGGCGACGAGGCGGCCGTCGACGGCGACCACCACGGCCCGGGTGAACACCGGCTTCTTGGGATCAGGCTCGGCGAACGCCAGGTCGACCGCCGCATCCAGCGCGCGCTGGTCGAGCCGCGCGGGGATCTTCGCGGTGGGGAGCGGTCCGCGCGGCCACTCCGCCTGCGTGTTCAGCATCTCCGGGGTGAAGCGCGGAAGCGGCCGCGCGTAGCGGCGCCGGGACGGGTCCGCGGGGCCGATCAAGAGCGAGCACCCGAGGCCCTCGTGGTGGACCGCGGTCGCGCGCGCGACGCCGAGCCTGCAGGTGACCTCGCGGCGCGCGCGGTCGACGTCGATGCGCAGCAGCGGCCGCACCAGCGCGTCGAGCGGGCGGACGGGCGCGAACTCCTGCTCGAACACCGAGTCGACGGTGCGGCCGCTGACGAAGACCGCCGACGCGGTCACCTTGGCGGCGTACGCAGCGACGGCCTGCGCCATCGCCGCGCTCGGCGCCTGCGCGGTCAGGGTCGAGGCGAGCGTTACGGCGGCGAGGGACAGCCTGGATCGCATCCTTGCATGCTAGCGGCGCGCTGCACGGATACGCTCTGCGGCCGATGCGTTGGACGCCGGTGTCGATGCTCCTCGTCGCGTGTGCGCCGCTGCAGCCGCGCCCCGTCGCGATCCGCGTCGTCGGCGAAGGCGCAGGCGATCTGGTCGCGGCGCACGCGTGCCTGGGCGTCGCGCGCGCGCCGGAGCGCGCGCTTTGGATCGGCGCGCCCGAGAATTGGCGCGCCGCGCGCGAGCGCCTCGGCGGGGAGCTCTCGGAGGCGGAGCTCGCGCCCCTGGACTGGTACGACGAGGTGCTGGTCGTGATTCCGCTGCCCGCAGGCTCCCTGCCTTCGGCCGTCGTGGTGGGAACCGAAGAAGGGGTCGACGTCGTCACGGTCGACGTGGCCGCTGTGCCGGCGTCGTCCGGTGCGCGCTCGGTCAGCCTGCTGCGCATCCGCCGCAGCGGCCGTCAGCTCGCCGCCGTCGTTCGGGACCAGCAGCGGGGCTCCGAACAGACGGTGGGGGTGTTCCTGCCGCGGTGATTGCAAGCGCGTGATCGGCGGTGCGGTGACCGGCGGCGCGTGCGCGGTCAGTGACAGAGCTGGCGCAGCGGCCGGAAGGGATCCGAGTCCGCTGCGCTCGGCCACGAGAACGGCGCGAGGCCCTCGCCATGCTGCGCCAAGAGCGCGAGGAGCCCGCACGCGCCCGGCTCTCGGCCCTCGGCCGGATCGCGCAGCGCGTCGACGTACCCCGTGAGCACGAAGGGGGCCTCGCCGGCCGCGAGGATGCGCAGGGACTCGCGCAGGCCTTCACCGGGCCCGTCGGGGAGCACCGATACGCTGATCGTGGCGCCGCGCAGGCCGTAGCGGAGCGCGAGCTCGCCGAGGCACGTGCTGGTCAGCGAATACGGGAAGAGGCCGGCCTGCACGACCTCCTCGTTCAGCGACTCCTGGAAGTCGACGTCGGTGGTGATCGAGCCGACCTCGGTCTCCACGCAGATCGTCGTCGCGGCCCGCTGCTCGTCTGTCAGCAGGCCGCCGACGCCGGCTGCCTCGGCGGCGAGCACGAGCGTCTTGGCCGGGAGGTCGATGCGGCGGAACGTCGGGTCCGTGCGGTCGAACACGGCCTTGAGCGTCTTCGCGGTCCCCGGTGGGTCGGTCGCGAGCTGCTCCCAGGTCACCGAGACGCCGGTCGTGCCGTAGACGCCGTCTCGGTCGACGAGGCCGACCGCCAACACCTGTGCCACCATCGTCACCGGGCGGCTCGCGTCATGCCGAGAAGACGAGCGCGCCCTGCACGCCACCGAAGCCGCTGGCGACCTTCAGCGCGTGCCTGGCTTGGGGTAGCGTGCGAGCGTGCGGCGCGACGTCGAGCCGCGGGTCGCAGTCGCTGCGTTCGAGGCCGTAGTTGCCCGGCACCTCGCCGCGTTCGAGCGCGGCCATCGCGAGGATCGACTCGATCACTCCCGCAGCGCCGAGGGTGTGGCCGGTCTGTCCCTTGGTGCCGAACGCCGGCGGGGTGCGCTCCGCGTAGCTCCCCCAGAGGCTGCCGATGCCGACCGACTCGCTCTGGTCGTTGGCGCGCGTGCCGGTCGCGTGCAGGTGGAGCAGGTCGATGTCCCGCAGCTCGAGCCCGGCGCGTTCCACGGCGCGCCGGGCTGCGAGCGCAATGCCCCGCCCGTCGTAGTCCGGGCCCGTGACGTGGCACGCGTCGTTGGCGCCGGCGTAGCCCCGCACCTGCAGGCCTACGGACTCGCGCTCGTGCGCGCTGAGCACGATCGCGCCGGCACCGTCGCCGAGCGAGACGCCGCGCCGCGCCGCGTCGAACGGGCGGCAGGGTCCCGTGTCGAGCGCGCCCAGACCGCCGAAGCCTCGCAGGATGAACTCGTTGACCGCGTCGGCGGCGACCACCACGAGCCGGTCGCACTCGCCCGCGGCGATCCGCCGCGCCGCCGAAGCGATGCCGATCACCCCCGACGCGCACGCGCACGACAGCGCGGTCGTCTGCATGCCGAACCCGAACGCGTCGGCCACCATCACGCCGAGGCGGATCGGCGACCCGAACCCGGCGCCGCTGCCGCAGATGCCGGACATGTCGCCCTTGGTGGTGGCCAGCACGACGCCCATCTCGGCTGTGTCGGGCCGGCCCGCTTCTTCGAGCGCTTCCTCGGTCGCGAGCAGCGACGCGCGCAGCGGCAGGTCGCGCTCGGGCAACTCGACGTCGCTGAGCGTGCCCGGCGGGAACTCCGCGCACACGTCGGTCGCGACGCGGAACGCGGCCGTGCGTCGCCGCGGCAGCACGGCGGTCACCCCGGAGAACACCCCTTCGACGAGCGCCGCGACGCCGCGGCCGTAGCCGGAGACGGCGCCGCGTCCGCTGACGTAGACGGGGCGGTTCATGCGCCGGCTCCCGCGGGGATCAGGGTCTGACGGATGGTCTCGATGGTCAGCTCATAGCCGAACCACCCGTTGTGGAGCACGGCTTCCAAAGGCGCTGCCCAGCCGGCGTCACCCCAGCGGTAGCGCACGCGGATCTCTCCCTCGGGCGCGCCGTCGACGCGCGCGAAGGTGCGCTCGACGAGCCGCCCGTCTTGCCAGCGCTCGGTGATCTGTTCGCCGTCGCGCTCGCGGCTGCGCGTCTCTTCGGGATCGGCGGGTCCGTCGAACCACGGGAAGAAGGCGCGCTGCACGTCGAGCAGGATGAACCGCGGGGGGATGGCCATCTGGTCGGGCACGCGGTTGGTGAACTCCACGCCCTCGGGGCCGTGCTCGATCGTGAAGCCCACCGAGCCCATGGGCGAGAGTCCGACCACGGTGAGCCGGTCGCCGATCCGCTGCACCGCGGCGTCGAAGCCGCGCTCCTGTGGCGGCTGTCCCGGCGCCTGCCAGCGCGCTGTGACGCGCTGTTGCCAGACGGCTTCGACCGGCAGGTCGGTGGCGGGCAGCAAGACGCCCGGGTAGTCCTCCGCGCGCAGGGTCGTCCTCGCCGGCCCGCGGCAGGCGGACACGCCCAGCATGGCGAAGGCCAGCAGCGCCAGGGCAACTTTGGAGCCGGTCAGGTTGTGGGCAGACCGCGCGGAGGCGGCCGGCGCGACGACGGCGGCCAGGCGCGGTCGGCGCAGGCGATCGGGGTGCGAAGGGCTCACGTTGCGGCGTTGTCCAGGGGTGCGGTCACTCAGCGCGCGTCGCGAGCGCGCAGACGGTCGGGGCGAGCAGCAGGCACAGTAGCACGCCGATCGCAGATGTCAGCCCGATGTGCAGCAGCGGCGGCTGCGAGGACAGCGACAGCAGGCCGAAGCCGAGGATGGTGGTGCAGCCGGCGACGGCCACAGCGAGCATGGTCGCGTCGCGCTGGGCCGGGTCGTCGCGGTGTTCGGCGAGGAACACGCCGTAGTCGACGCCCATGCTGACGACCATCAGCAGGGCAACCAGCGACAGCATGTTCAGCTCGAGGCCCAGCAGCGTGAGCGTCGCCGCGGTCCCGGCTGCAGCCAGGACCGCGGGCGCATAGGCGATCAGCGTGGGCCGCAGCGCGCGGTGGCGCAGCGCGACGAGCCCGAGGACCGCGCCGAGCCCGACCAGCCAGAGCTGCAGCAGCCGCTGACGGTAGGCGCCGTAGGCGGAGCCGAGCTCGCTCGCGATGTCGATGACGCGTCCGCGCTCGACGGGTTCGAGCGCAGCGCGGAGGGCCGCCTCGTCGGTCAGCTCGTGCAGCAGGGTCACGAAGCCGACGCCGCCTGCATAGGTGAAGCGGAACGGCGCGATCATCTGCGCGAGCGGGCCCTTTGCCCGGTCTTCGTAGCGCAACGGCGGCGGCGCCTCGCCTGCGACGAACTCGCGCCAGGGCTCGAACGCCTCGGGCACGAAGCCGTGCGCCGCAAGCGCCGCGCGGAGCCGCGGCCACAGCGTCGCGTCGCCGCGGACCGCGGCCTCGACCGCAGCTTGGGTCTCGGCGGACCGGAGCAGGGGCGACGCGCTGCGGAACCCGCCGAGCGCGCCGCGTCGGACCAGCGGTTCGAGGGCTTCCAGCACCTGCTCGTTCGCGCGCAGGGCCGCCTCGTCGGCTGCGCCGGTCGCGCCCACCAGCCGGCGCTGCTCGAAGCGCACGACGCGCGCGCGCACCGACTCGTCCTCGGCCTTCACCGCGGGGTCGACGCGGTTGAGGTCTGCGATCCCGTCGTTCCAGCGCAGCTGGGGTAGACCGACGGCGATCACCGCAGCGACCACCGCGAGCGGCGCCAGCAGCGCGAGCCGGCGGCGCTGCGGCGAGAACCACACGCGCTGCAGCAGCCCGGCGAGGCGCGCGCTCGCGGCGGTCGGCTGCG
>JBERSB010000349.1:0-3951 GCA_041236755.1 Luminiphilus sp.
CTGCCCGACGACACCGCGGTGGTCACCGGCTGGGACCGCGCCAAGCAGCAGTTCACGCTCAAGACCACCGGCCGCCGCCCCAAGTCGGTCACCGTCGGCTACGGCTCGATGCTCGTCGACCAGTGGATCGAGCTGGCCTCGCAGGTGCAGGACGCGCCCGCCGGGAGCCGGGAGTGCTTCGTCGCGCTGATCGCGATCGACGCGCACGCGCGGGCCGCGGGCGCCTACCTCGCGCGCCTCGACAAGGAGCAGGACGACAGCGGCACCGGCGACGACGGCTACCCGTTCAGCGCGACGGTGTTCGACCGCCTGGTCACCGACCTGCCCGTCGACGCCGGCTCCGACGAGGGCGACGCCACCGGAGCGGGCGCCTGGGCGCAGCTGGTGCGCAGCGAGCTGCAGGCAGGCAAGCGCCTCGCGGCCGGGCTGCGGGCGCTGTCCGAGCGCCGCAACCTCGCAGCCGCCGGCCACATCGAGAAGCTCCTGAGCGAGCACCCCAACAGCATCGTCGCAGCGCAGCTGCCTTAGCGTGCAGCGCCGCCTCGCCGGCGCTACTTCGTCAGCGACGGCGTGCGGAGCACGAAGCCGTGCCGGCCGTGGGGCAACCGTCCCAGCAGGTCGCTCGCGGCCCCCATCACCACCGCGCCGAACCCGTGGCGCCGCCGCACCAAGTCGACCGCCTCGAACAGCCGCTCGCGCGCGTCGTCCTCAGCGGCGAACAGGCCCCACTGCCGCGCGCCGCGCGGCTGCAGCGACGTCAGCGTCACGCCGACCAGCCGCACCAGCACCCGGCGCCCCAACAGCTCGTCGAGCAGCGTCGAGGCCCGCTCCATACACAGGTCCGTGCGGTCGGTCGGCCGGCCGAGCGTGCGCGAACGTTCGCCCGCGACGCCGTCGACGTGGCGGAGCCGCACCTGCACCGTCCGCGTGAGCAGCCGCTGCTGCCGCAGCTCGGACGCCGCGCGGTCGAGCAGGTAGGCCAGCATGCCGCGCAGAAAGACGCGCTGCTGCGAGTCCGCGTCGTGGCGTGGCTCGAACGACGACTCTCGCGAGATGCTGCGGACCGTCGGCGTCGACCGGACCGGCTCCTCGTCGAGGCCGCGGCAGCGCAGCCAGATGTCGTCGCCCCGCGCGCCGAAGCTCTGCCGCAGCAGCGCGCGGTCGACCCCCCAGAGCTGCCGCACGGTCTCGATGCCGACCTTGTGCAGCAGCTGCCGACTCTTCGGTCCCAACCCCGGCACCAGCTCGATCGGGAAGCCCGCGAGGAAGTCCCGCTCGCTGCCGTGCGGCACCTCGCAGATGCCGCCAGGCTTGGCCTTGGTGGTCGCCAGCCGCGCCACGGTCCGGGTGCTGCCGAGGCCTTGCGCGACCGAGAGGCCGGTCTCGGCGCGCACCCGCCGCCGGATCTCGCGCGCCAGCGCCACCAGCGAGCGCTCGCCCGCAGCGCGCGTGGGGTCCTCGAGCGCCTGCTCCACGAGGCCCGGCACGCCGGTCAGGTCCGCGTAGAAGTCGTCGAGCGAGCAGACCTCGACCACCGGCGAGAACTGGCGCAGCACCTCGGCTATGCGCTGCCGGTAGCGCTCGACCAGGCGCGCGTCGCCCGGCCGCACCACCAGCTCGGGGCAGCGCCGCGCGGCCTCGTGCAGCGGCATACCGGTCGAAACGCCGCGTCGCTTGGCCTCGTAGGAGCGCGACGCGACCACGCCGGTGCCGACGGCGACCGGCCGGCCGAGCAGGCAGGGGTCGCGCAGCTGCTCCACCGAGGCCAAGAAGGCGTCGATGTCGAGGTGCAGGATGCGCCGCTCCATGGCCCGGCGACGCTAACAAATACCAAACCTCGAGCAAGCGGCCGGGCCCGGCTTGCGGCGCACCGCGACAAATGCAGCCGACCGACGGCTACCGTTGCCCTGGATGCTGCCAGGCCCACAGCCACGGAACGGCGTCGGCGCCAAGGTGCCGCCGACCTTCGATCACCAGCGCCTGATCTGCATCGGCCTCGTCGCGTCGACCGCAGCGATCCTGATCGGCGCGCACGTCTACCGCAGCGAGCCTGCCAAAGGCCCGCTGGACACCCTCGACGGCGTGCTCTGGGTGTTCTGCCCGCTCGTCGCGATCGTCGCCGTGGCCACGCGCATCGTGCTCCGCGCCCGCGCCGAGTCCAAGCGGGGCACCGAGCGCCGCTACAAGCTCTGGAACGCGCGGCTGATCCCGATCGTGCAGCTCGAGGCGTCCGTGATGGTCCCGGCCGTCACCTACTTCATGGGCGCTGGCGCCTTCCCAGCGCTCTGGTTCGGCGGGATCCTGCTGGCGCTGATGTGCGGCCTGGTGCCGCTCACCGACGCCGACGAAGCCTAGCCCTGCCTCGGGCACGGCGACGTTGACCCGTGCGGAGCAGGCCGCTACCTCTTCGGCATGCGATTGTCCTTCAGGCGCCGCGACCGAAACCGCAACTCGCCGGTCGCCATCGGCCTCCTCGTGTGCGGCGGCGTGCTGGCGCTGTGGGAGAACGAAGGCAGGTTCGACTACGCCACCGCCGCGCAGCAAGCGCGCGAGGTCCGCTCCCTGGACGAGGCCCAGGCCGACGAGGCCGTCAGCCTCACCGGCAAGCTCGAGGAGCCGACGATCGCGTTGCGCTACGTCGAGCCGGTGCGAGGCTACCTCTCTCTCGAGGCGGTCACCGAGATCTACAGCTACGTCGAAGACCGGGACAGCGACGGCGACCGCTACATCAAGCAGAAGTGGAGCAGGCGGCTGGAGAACATCCGCGAGAACCGCGACCTCAAGAAGCTCCTCTCCAGCGAGCTCCAGCGCCCCGACACCTACATGCTCGGCGGAGAGCAGATCTCGAGCGCACGCGTGCACTTCGTGGACGACGAGAAGACGCTGGACCCGGGCGCGCTGAAGCTGACTTCGGAGGGGCTCGACCTGGAGCTGGCTCCAGCTGGTGACTACTTCTTCCGTGGAAGAGGCAGCGCCTCGGATCCTGAGCTCGGCGACGAGCGCGTCTCGTTTGTAGGAGTGCGCGCGACGCGGCATGCGACCTGGTTCGGCGCCGTCGCCGACGGCCGCGGGGTCGTCAAGGACTACGAGATCGAGCAGTCGTGGATCTCATCGCTGATCGGCAACGACGGACTGCTGCATCACCTCGTCAACGGGCGGCACGAAGAAGCCGTCGACAAGATCGCCGCCGACCTGTCGGCCGCGAGGTGGAAGGTCCGCCTCGGGGGCACGCTCGCGATCATGTGCGGGATCTACTTCGCGCTCATGAAGGTGGCGAGCCTGCTCTACGTCATCCCGGTGGTCGGACAGATCGCGCAGGGCGCTGCGTACGTGGTCAGCGCCGTATTGGGGCTGATCGTGAGCTTGTCGGTGATCCTCGCGAGCATGCTCTGGCACCACCCGTTCGCCCTGCTCCTGCCGGCCGCGGTGATGACCGCGATCGTGCTCTACTTCCGCTCGTTGAAGGCCAAGACCAAGGCCAACGCGCGGTCTCGCAGGCGATCCCGAGCGCGCGACGACGCCGCCGAGCAGGGCGACGCGGCCGGCGACGAACGGCTGTTCCATCAGATGATCAAGATGGCGACCGCCGACGGCGAGCTCTCCGACAAGGAGAGCCGCTTCCTCCGCCGCTGGGCGACCCAGGCGGGCGTGCCCAAAGAGCGCATGTTCGAGATGCTGCGCGCGGCGACCGAGGCCGATGCTGTGGTGACGCCGCCCGACCGCGCCGCGCTCGAGCAGATGATCGCGCTGGCGCTCGCAGACGGCGCGATCTCGGCGCGTGAGATGCGCATGATCCAGCGCATGGGCAAGACGCTGGGCATGAGCCGCGCAGCGGTCCGCGCGCTCACGGCCGAGGTCTCGTCGGCGGCGTAGCGGGCCTGCCCGGCGCCCGAGTTCCGATGCAACCAGCCGACGTCGACCCCAGCCAGCGCCCCAGCTCCTCGTTCTGGG
>JBERSB010000350.1:0-9874 GCA_041236755.1 Luminiphilus sp.
GGCGCGGTGGCACCGCCGCCGCCGCCGCCGCCGCCGCCCACGGGCGAGACGAGCTCACCGGTGATGCGCAGGTTGCGGTTGATGTCGATCGCGCTGCCCCAGAAGTTGTTGTCCTGGCGCGCGGCGGTGAAGACCAGGTCGCCCGGCTCGCCGCCGGCCAGGAACTGCGAACGGCTCGCCGAGCTGCCGCTGCAGCCGGCACCGCCGTAGCCGAACATCTGCTGGAACGAGGTGCTGCCCGCGGTGTTCGGGATGGTGCCGCTCGGGACCGCGCCGCGCCAGTTGAGGTCGCCCTGCGTGGCCATGGTGCCGCCGCCGCCGCCGGAGCCGCCGCCGGAGCCGTTGTAGCCCGAGCCGGTGTAGCAGCCCGACGTGCACGCGAGGTTGCCGCCGCGGCCGCCCTTGCCCGCCTCCTGCTGCGGGCCGCGGCCGGTGCCGCCGCGCAGGTCGCGCTGGGTCGCGCTCGGCGTGCCCTCGCCGCCGTTGCCGCCGCCGCACACGCCGACGCCGCCGGCCTTGGCGAAGTTGGCCGAGTTGAGCGTGTCGACGCGGGCGCCGTTACCGCCGCTCACCGAGAGCGTGCCGGCGACCGTGAACTTGCCGCTGCACAGCCAGACCATCGGGTTCGGGCCGGTGCCGCGCACCGTCACGCCCTGCGGGATCGTGACGTTCTTGAAGTTGAACACGCCGCCCGAGACCGAGAAGGGCAGGCCCGTCTTCGGCACGATCTGCGTGAACGACGTGTTGAGCACGATCTCGTTCGCCGTCGGCTCGTACTCGAGCGACGTCGGGTTGCCCTCGAAGGCGAAGCCGGCGCGCACGTAGCCGGGGCCGACGTCGGCCTGCGCCTCGGGGAACGACGCGCCGATGTCGATGTCCTGCGCCGAGGTGAAGTCCTCGGCGATGCCGTTCCACTGCTGCTCGTAGGACTCGCTGGTCGAGAAGGTGCCGAAGACGCGGTCGAAGGTCGGGATGCCGAGGTTGTTCTCGCCCGAGATGTCCTCGAGCGTGCTCTCGACGATGACGCGGACCGTCGCGTTGTTCGGCAGCACGCCCGACGGGCGCAGCGTCAGCGTGGCGCCGGTCAGGTCGTTGCGCTCGAGCTCCACGTCGGCGGGGATCCAGGTGTCGAGGCCGTACTCCGGGTCGTCGTATTCGAGGAAGACGCGGCCGCGCTCGCTGATGTCGCGCACCAGCGGGTCGACGTCGAACGCGACCGGCACGTTGCCGGAGTTGGGGTTGAGCGCCTGGTCGAACTCGAGCCGGACTTCGAGCGGCGGCGCCCCGAACAGGCCGAGCGGGACGTCGTTGATGTCCGTGGCGGTCGTCACGCTGAGGCCGGTGCGCTGCGGCCCGCCGGGCAGCGGGTTGCGGAACAGCTGGGCCGGCTGCGTGCCGTCGCGGGTCGAGAACTGGAAGGTGACCGGCTGGTTGAGCGCGCGCCCGTTGACGTCGCGCAGCACCTGGTTGTTGTTGGCCGAGCCCCCGACCAGCTGCACGAGGTAGGTCCGGCCCGCCTTGAAGCCGCCGTTGGTGTAGTCGTTGTTGTCCGGCAGGCGCGGCACGAACTGGAGCCGCCGCCCGGGCTCCGAGTCGCCGTTGGCGCGGCCGATGCTGAACGTGCCCGTGACGAGCTCGGAGACCGGGCTGCCGTTCGCGTCGAGGGCCTGGAACGTCATCGTGCTCAGCGTCGCCGAGTCGAGGTCGACGCGGGTCGTGAAGTCGATGCTGATCGGGTCGTTCAGGAAGATCGTCGCGCCGTTCACGGGCGTCGTCCGGACCACCGCGAAGTCGCCGCCTGCGTCGACCCCGGTGGAGGACGAGCCACTGCCGCCGCCGCAGCTGCCCAGCGCGAGCAGGCAGATGCCCAGAGGGGTGACGAGAAGGGACGTGGAAGGGGCGGATCGCTTCATAGGAATGACCTGGAAAACCTTATCCTCGGACGGCGCAGTGGTCGGCTCTGCGGAGACGCAGGACCTCCCGCGGGCATGCGAATGCCGTGCCGCGTTCGACCAGATGAGGGCGGTAAGATTGTGGCCTCCCCGTCGTGCGGGTCAAGCTGCAGTGGCAAGGGTTTGTGGCCGCTGCGCACCCTGCGCGTGATCGCCCCGGGCCCGGAGCGATTCCGCTCGGCAGCGCGGGCTGACGCCCATGCCACGGCAGCTCCGCGCGCGCGCCGCAGGGCGCCTGTTCTGCGCGCCTTTTCAGCGCGCCAAGCGGCCGCCGGGGCTCGGCCTGCCCGCCGCCGTGCGCCGCGGCAGCGGGAACGCCGTCTGCGGCGTCTCGAGCAGGTCCGGGGGACCGTCGCCGATCGTAAGTGTCCTCGTCATAGCCACTTCGTCGCAGGCCATGAACTTGGGGCAGTGCAGGCAGTCGTTGAAGACCTTGTGCGGCAGCCGGTCGTGCGCCGTCTCCTGGAACCCGACCTTCGAGAAGAACTCCGGCACGTAGGTGAACGCGAACAGCTTGGGCACGCCCAACTGCTCGGCTTCGGCGGTCAGCGCGTCGACGAGCCGGCGGCCGATCCCGTGGCCCTGGTGGTCGGGGTGCACGGCCAGCGAGCGGACCTCGGCGAGGTCCGACCAGCAGATGGCCAGCGCGCCGCACCCGGCGAACTGCCCGTCGATCTCGGCCACGTGGAAGTCGCGCACGTTCTCGATCACCGACGCCGGCGAGCGCGGCAGCATGACCTGTTGCACCGCGAGCTCGTTGACGAGGCCGAGGATGCGCTCGACGTCCGCGATACGCGCCGGCCGCGTGGTGACGTTGGCGGGCTCAGGCATCGGCGGCCGCCTCGTCGAGGTCGTGGTCGGGGTCGAGGTCGTCGAGCTCGTGGTAGCCCTCGGCCCACTCGGCGATCTGGATCCGCCACCGCTCGACCTCGGCGCGCACCCGCGCAGGCGCGGTGCCGCCGACCACGTCGCGGCGGGCGAGCACGGCGGCGACCGACAGGCTCTCGGCGAGGTCGACGTCGAGCTGCGGCAGCAGCTCGCGCTGGTCTTCGGGCGGCAGGTCGTGCAGCTCGACGCCGAGCTCGACGGCTCGGTTGACGGCCGCGCCGGCGAGCGCGTGCGCGTCGCGGAACGGCACGCCCTCTCGCACCAGCAGGTCGGCGAGGTCGGTGGCGTTCAGGTAGCCGCGGGCTGCTTCGGCCGCGCAGCGTTCGACGTCGAACGTCGCGTTCTCGACGGCGGTCGCGGCCACCAGCAGGCACTGGTTGGTCGCCTCGAGCGCTGGCAGCAGCGCCTCCTTGTCGTGCTGGAGGTCGCGGTTGTAGCCGAGCGGTTGGCCCTTGAGCAGCGACAGCATCGCCTGCAGCGCGCCCTGCACGAGCGCCGCCTTGCCCCGGATCAGCTCCATTGCGTCCGGGTTGCGCTTCTGCGGCATCAGGCTGGACCCGGTCGAGACCGCGTCGCCGAACGACAGGAAGCCCGCCTCGAACGAGGCGAAGAACACGTAGTCCTCGCAGAGGCGCGAGAGGTTGCTGGTCGCCATCGCGCACGCGAACGCGACCTCGCAGAGGTGGTCGCGCGACGCGGTCGCGTCCAGGCTGTTGCGCGTCGGCCCGTTCTGGAACTCGAGCTGTGCTGCGAGCGCGTCCCGGTCGATCGGGAACGCCGTGCCGGCGAGCGCGGCGCTGCCGAGCGGGCAGCTGTCGAACCGCTGCAGCGCGTCGATCAGGCGGTCGCGGTCGCGCGAGAACATCTCGACGTAGGCGAGGCAGTGGTGGCCGATCGTGATCGGCTGCGCGCGCTGCAGGTGGGTGAAGCCGGGGATCGGGTCGTCGCTGTGCTCGGCGGCCTTCTCGACGAGGCTGAAGCACAGCCCCTCGAGCGACTCGGCCAGCAGCCCGACCCACTCCCGCAGGTGCAGGCGCACGTCGGTGGCGACCTGATCGTTGCGCGAACGGCCGGTGTGGATGCGCTTGCCCAGGTCCCCGAGCTTCTGCACGAGGTGCTGCTCGACGAAGCTGTGCACGTCCTCGGCGTCGCTGTCTGGGAAGCCACCCTCGGCCCAGGACGCGCCGAGCTCCTCGACGGCGTCGGCGATCCGGTCGAGGTCCTCGTCCGAGAGGACGCCGGCGTCGCAGAGCGCCTCGCTCCACGCCAGGTTGGTGTCGAGGTCGGAGAACGCCAGCGTCACGTCGTGCCGCAGGCTGTCCTGGAACTCGGCGAAGCGCTCGTCGAGCTCGCCCGTGAAGCGGGCACCCCACATCTTGCCGGCTTCGCTCACGGCTGCACCTTGGCGGCGACCGCGCCCGGCAGGCCGTAGAGGCGCACGAAGCCGCGGCTGTCGGCCTGGTCGAAGTCGGCGCTGTCGCCGAACGTGGCGAGGTCCTCGGAGTAGAGGCTGTGCGGGGACTCGCACGAGGTCGGCGTCGCCGTGCCCTTGTAGAGCCGCACGCGGACCTCGCCGGTCACGTGCCGCGTCGCGTCGAGAAACAGCGCATCGAGCGCCCGGCGCGCCGGGTGGAACCAGCGGCCGGTGTAGACGAGGTCGCCGTAGTCGGGCATCAGCTTCTCGCACAGCCGCATGGTGTCGCGCTCCATCGTCAGCGCGCGCAGCGTGCGCGCGGCCTCGAGCAGGATCGTGCCGCCGGGCGTCTCGTAGACGCCGCGGGACTTCATGCCGACGAGGCGGTTCTCGCAGATGTCGACGCGGCCGACACCGTGCGCGCCACCCAGCTCGTTGAGCTTCTCGAGCAGCTCGATCGGCGGCAGCGCCTCGCCGTCGACGCCGGTCGGCACGCCGCCCTCGAAACGGACGGTGACCTCCTGCGGCGCGTCCGGCGCCGCGGTAGGGTCGGTCGTCAGCATCCAGGCGTCCTGTGGCGGCGCCTTCTCGGGGAACTCGAGGTCGCCGCCCTCGTGGCTGATGTGCCAGAGGTTGCGGTCGCGGGAGTAGATCTTGGTGCGCGACGCGGTCACCGGGATCTGGTGCCGGTCGGCGTAGTCCAGGGCGTCCTCGCGGCTCTTGATGTCCCAGTCGCGCCAGGGCGCGAGGATCTGCAGGTCGGGAGCGAGCGCCTGGTAGCCGAGCTCGAAGCGCACCTGGTCGTTGCCCTTGCCGGTGCAGCCGTGCGCGACCGCGTCGGCGCCGACCTCGCGCGCGTAGTCGACCTGACCCTTGGCGAGGATCGGGCGCGCCATGCTCGTGCCGAGCAGGTAGCGGCCCTCGTAGACGGTCATCGCCCGGATGCACGGCCAGACGTAGCCGGTGAGCCACTCGTGGCGCAGGTCGTCGACGCGGCAGCTCGCCGCGCCCGCCGCGGCGGCCTTGTCCTCGAGGCCCTTCAGCTCGTCTTGGCCCTGGCCGACGTCGCCGCAGTAGGCGTGCACCTCGCAGCCGTCGTAGCGCTCCTTCAGCCAGTGCACGATGATGGAGGTGTCGAGGCCGCCCGAGTAGGCGAGCACGATCTTGCGGGGGTTCTTCATGGGTGTGTGGTGGGGGCGGAGCTTCAGCGGATCAGGAGCGCCATCAGCGCCTTCTGGACGTGCAGGCGGTTCTCGGCGATGTCGTAGACGACGCTCTGCGGGCCATCCATGACCTCTTGGGTGACCTCCCAGCCGCGGTGCGCCGGCAGGCAGTGCATGAACAGCGCGCCAGGGTTCGCGCGCGCCATCATGTCGGCGTCGACCTGGTAGTCGGCGAAGACGCCGTTGCGCTCCTCGATCTCGTCCTCCTGGCCCATGCTGGCCCAGACGTCGGTGTAGATCGCGTCGGCGCCGTCGGCCGCGGCCTCGGGGTCGTTGACGATCGAGATCTCGGCGCCGGTGTCCTGCGCGGTGCGCATCGCCTCGTTCACGACGCGCGCGTTGGGCTCGTAGCCCTCGGGCGAGCACGCGCGGATGTTCGTGCCGAGCTTCGCGGCGGTGTAGATCAGCGAGTGGCAGGTGTTGTTGCCGTCGCCGACGTAGGTCAGGGTCCTGCCGCGCACGTCGCCCCACTTCTCGTAGAGGGTCAGGAAGTCGGCGAGCGCCTGGCAGGGGTGCACGAAGTCCGACAGGCCGTTGATGACCGGAACGTCGGCGTTGGCCGCGAGCTCTTCGAGCACCTTGTGCTTGAACGTGCGCGCGACGATCCCGTGGACCCAGCGCTCCAGGTTGCGCGCCATGTCCTTGACGGACTCGCGCGAGCCGAGCCGCGCGTCGCGGTGGTCCATGAACACCACGCTGCCGCCGAGGTCCTGCATGCCGACGTCGAACGTGAACCGCGTGCGCAGCGAGTCCTTCTCGAAGATCATCGCCATGCGCTTGTGCGCGAGCACGGAGGCGTGCGTGTGCAGGTCGCGGTGCGCCTTGAGGCTCTTGGCGGTCGCGAAGATCGCGTCGAAGTCCTCGCGCGCGAGGCTCGAAGTGCATAGCACGTCGGGCACCGACAGCTCGGGCAGTGGCAGGGGATCGGCAGGGCTCATGGCGTGTTCGTGGCTAGGGCGGGCAGCCGGGTCAGCACCGCGCGCAGCAGCTGCAGCGCGTCCTCGACCTGGGCTTGTGTGACGACGTACGGCGGCACGAGGCGCAGCACGTCGGACTGGGTGACGTTGACGCTCAGGCCGTGGCGATGCAGCTCCTGCTGCACGTCCTTGGCGGGGCGGTCGAGCCGTACACCGAGCATCAGGCCGCGGCCGCGGATCTCGACGACCGCGGCTGTGTCTGCTGCGAGCGCCTCGAGGCCGTCGCGGAGCTGGACGCCGCGGGCCCGGACATGGTCGAGCAGGCCGCTGTCGAGCTCGTCGAGGAACACGGCCGCCGCGCGGCAGACCAGCGGTCCGCCGCCGAACGTCGTGCCGTGGTCGCCGGGCTGCAGCGTGTCCGCGAACGGCGCTGTGGCGAGGCAGGCGCCCATCGGCAGGCCCGCGGCGATCGGCTTGGCCAGCGCGACGACGTCGGGCGTGACGTCGTGGTGCTGCGCCGCGAGGAAGGTGCCGGTGCGCCCGCAGCCGGCCTGCACCTCGTCGTGCACCAGCACCGTGCCGGTCTCCGTGCACAGCTCGCGCGCAGCGCGCAGGAACGCGCCGGGCACCTCGCGGATGCCGCCCTCGCCCTGGATCGGCTCGATCACGAGGCCGGCGTGGCGGCGGTCGGAGAGGGCCTCGCGCAGGCCGTCCACGTCGCCGGGTCGCACCCAGGTCACGTCGAGCAGCGGCGCGAACGGCAGCCGGTAGGACGCGGCGTGCGTCAGCGACAGCGCGCCCATCGTGCGGCCATGGAAGCCCCCTTCGAGCGCCACGAACGAGGTCCGCGCGGGCTCGCCGCGCGCGTGCATCGCCTTCCTGCAGATCTTGAGGGCGCACTCGATCGCCTCGGCGCCGGAGTTCGTGAAGAACGCCTTGCGCATGCCGGTGTGCGCGCAGAGGCGCGCCGCGACGTCCTCGGTGTAGTCGTGGCGGAACAGGTTGCTGAGGTGCGAGACCCGGCCGAGCTGGTCCTGCAGCGCCGCGGTCAGGCGCGGGTGCGCGTGGCCGAGCGCGTTGACGGCGATGCCGCTGAGGAAGTCGAGGAACTGCCGGCCGTCCTTGTCACGCAGCACCGCGCCGCGGCCGTCGACGAACACCTCGTCGGCCCGCGCGTAGGTCGGCATCACGTGTGGCTCGATCGTCTCAGCCACGCTGCAGCTCCTTGCCGCTGCGGCGGGCGAAGAAGCGGCTGCCGACGCCGTCCTTCAGCGCGCGGCGCACGCAGTCGTCTGTGTCCGCGGGCGCGATCTTCACGATGGCGCCGGGGTTCTCGGCGGCGCCGCGCCGCGCCGCGTCCAGCTTGGGCAGCATGCCGCCGCTGGCGACGCCGGTCTCGACCAGGCGGTCGCAGTCGGCGTCGGTCAGCATCGGCATGGGGCGGCCGTCGCCGTCGAGCACGCCCGCGACGTCCGTCAGGAACAGCAGCGCGTCGCAGCCGAGCGCCCGGCACAGCGGCCCGGCGGCGTGGTCGGCGTTGATGTTGAAGAACGGCTCGTCGGCGGGCGCGTCGGCGCGCGGCGCGACCGTGCCGATCACCGGCGTGACGCCTCCCTTGAGCAGCGCGTCGACGAGCGCGCGGTCGACCTGGTCGACCTCGCCGACGAAGCCGAGGTCGACGCCGTCACGCTGCAGCGGCTTGGCGGTGAAGGTGCAGCCGTCGGCGCCGGTCAGCCCTGCTGCCCGCACGCCGGCGGTCTGCAGCGCTTGGACCAGCGTCCGGTTGACCGAGCCGCCGAGCACCATCAGCGCCGCCTGCGCGGTCGCCTCGTCGGTGACGCGCAGCCCTTCGTGGTAGCGGTCGGGGATGCCGAGCGCGCTGCTGAGCGCGCGGATCTGGTTGCCGCCGCCGTGCACGACGACGAGCTCGTCGCCCTGGCTCCGCGCGCTCGCGATGGCTGCGCACAGCCGCGCGCGCGGCTCCGGGCGCTCCAGCTGGGCGCCGCCGATCTTCACGAGGATCCTCATTGCAGTCCCTCCGCCTCGTCGAGGCCGAGCATCAGGTTCATGTTCTGGAGCGCCTGGCCGGCCGCGCCCTTGACCAGGTTGTCGATGGCGCTGGTGACCACGCAGACCGGGCCGCTCTGGTGCACCGCGATCCTGCACCGGTTGGTGCGCTGCACGTCGCGCAGCTCCGGTGCGCCCTCGCGCATGACCTCCACGAACGGCTCGGCCGCGTAGCGCTCGTGCAGGCACGCGCGCAGCTGGTCGGCGCCCGCGCCGTCGGTGGGCTGCACGTAGATCGTGCTCAGGATGCCGCGGAAGGTCGGCAGCAGGTGCGGCGTGAACACGACCGGCCGGCCGAGCTCCTGGGCGATCTCGGGCGCGTGGCGGTGCGTGCCGATCCCGTAGGCCAGGAAGTTCTCGTGCACGTTGCCGAAGTGCGTGCGCTCGTTCGGGTTCTTGCCCGCGCCGCTGACGCCGCTCTTGCTGTCGGCGATCAAGGGGGCCTCGGCGTCGAGCAGCCCGCACTGCGCGAGCGGCAGCAGCGGCAGCAGGATCGAGGTGGGGTAGCAGCCTGGGTTGGCGACCAGCCTGGCCTGGGCGACGCGGTCGCGGGCGTGCTCGGTCAGGCCGTAGACGGCCTCATCGAGCAGCTCGGGCGCGCCGTGCGCGTCGCCGTAGGTCGCCGCGAACAGCGCCTCGTCCCGCAGCCGGAAGTCCGCCGACAGGTCGACGACCTTGGCGCCTGTGGCGAGCGACGCGCGCGCGAGCGCGCTCGCCGCGCCGTGCGGCGTGCACAGGAACACGCCGTCGACGTCCTTCAGCCTCGCCTCGTCGAGCGGGTCGATCCCCGGCTGCTCGGGCACCACGCCGGCGCGCGCCGTCATGACGACCGCAGGCTCGAGGTGGTCGTGGTGCGCGAGCAGGCGCAGCAGCTCTTGGCCGGTGTAGCCCGACGCCCCGATGATCGCGCAGCGCTTCATGCCTCGCTCCTCTGCGTCTCGAGCAGCTGGGTCAGCTGGCGCTGGAGCCGCCGCGCCTTGGCGTCGCTGGGGCACACCACCAGCACCGTGTCGTCGCCGGCGATGGTGCCGACGACCTGCGGGAGGGACGCCTCGTCGAGCGCGAGGCCGAGCGCCTGGGCGCCGCCGGGCGGCGTGTGGAGCACGAGCAGGTTCTGCGCGGCCGTGGCGGCGCGCAGCCACGTGCGCGCCGCGTGCCAGAGGCTCGACTGCAGCGTCGCGGCCGGCGCTGCCGACGCCTCTGCCGGCGGGCGGTAGCCCTCGTGCGTCTTGACGACGGCGAGGTCGCGGAGGTCGCGCGACAGCGTCGCCTGGTTGACGGCGATGCCCTTGTGCTCGAGCAGCTCTTGGAGCTGGGCCTGGCTGCTCACCTGGCGTTGGCCGACGAGCGCGAGGATGACCTCGTGTCGGCGGCGGCGATCGGTCTGGGTGGCGTTAGGCATAAATATGCAAG
>JBERSB010000351.1:0-5410 GCA_041236755.1 Luminiphilus sp.
TGGAACGGTCGGCTGGCAGGGGCCGTCTCCGGCATCGCCTGCGTTCTTCAACATCGGCTCCTCGACGTCGCGCTTCCGGCACCTGTTCGGCAGCGGCAGCGCCAGCCTCAGCGGCGTCGGCGACCAGATCGCCGAGGACTACACGCAGGCGATGCCGGAGACGGCCCCTGCCAGCCGACCGTTCCAGCTGAACTACGCGGGCCCCGGCGGCAGCCACTGGGACTACGCGCCCTATACGACGCGCCACACGGGCTCCATCGAGGAGACCTTCTACGAGCACAGCTCCGGCACCGGCTCCGGCGTGGTCAAGCTGACCAACCCGTCGGGCACCAAGGCCGGCTACGTGGTCGTCAACGGCCTCGACGACACGGTCGAGGGCGAGGACGCGTTCCTGGCGCAGTGGGCTGCGCTGTCGCTGGTCTACTCGTTCTGCGACGCGGGCCAGGTCGGCAACGCCAACCGGATCCTGCAGCTGCCGCGCGTCGAGATCGAGGAGCCCACGGACATCACCGAGCTGAACAATCCGGCGGCGATCGACGTGCTGTTCGGCATCGACTGGACGCGCTGGGACGGCAAGCCCTACACCCAGGTCGGCACGTTCGGCGAGGACGAGAGCCAGCTGCAGTACGTGCTGATGTGGTCGGCCGACGAAGGGGACCCCTACTACTACGTGCAGGACGGCGCGGCGGCGACGCCGGGCACCCTGCCCGCGAGCGCGCTGCACATCGAGACGGACACCGTCGGCGGCGACGAGAGCTACAGCTGGTCGGTCCCGTCCGGCACCTTCCCCGAAGGCTCCTACCTGCTCCGCATCGAGTGCTACCGCGACGGCGCGCCGCTGCACTTCGCCTGGCACCAGAACCGCATCTACATCCAGCGATGAACACTTCGATGACCCGTCAAGACCTCGACAGCCCGCGCGCAGCGGGCTACAGCCTGATCGAGCTGGTCATGTCGTCGGCGCTGCTCGCGATCCTGGTGTTCGCGGTCTCGACCCTCTCGGTCAGCGGCGGCCAGGCCCAGGAGTACGCGCGACGGATGACGCGCTGCACGGAGATCACGCAGGAGGTGATCGACGACATGCGGCTCGAGGTGGTGTCCTCGGTCCGGATCTTCGGCAACGACCTCGAAGGCACCGAGAACCTCGCGGCGCTGGACCTCGACGGCGCGCCGCTGCCGCTCGGCAACATGCGGCTGCCCACCGTCGCGGCCAACGAGACGATCCGCCCGGACACGATCGAGAACGCGATCACCGGCAACTGCCTGTTCTTCGCCAAGCTGGTCTGGACCGACGAGTACGAGTGCTCGAGCGGCAAGACCTACCTGCTCGACGTCTACCGGTGGATCTACTACTACCTGACGCCCGAGGACGGCGGACCGAACCCCGACCACCCGATCGGCATCAACATCGTGCGCATCGAGAGCGAGCCGCTGATCGACGGCGGCGGCGTCGACCGGATCGCGGACTCCGCGGACCGCGCCGAGATGCTGATGCACCTCGCGGACGGCACTCCCGACGCGACCGGCGTGGCGCGCGACCCCGCGCAGGTGGTCTGGCTCCGTGGCGAGCTCCCGTCGACCGTGGGCACCTTCCGTCAGGTCGACTCGCTCAACGGCTCGCTGTCGACGACGCCGATGGCCCCGCGCTCCAGCCCGTGGCAGGTGCTGCGCTCCGACGAGGTGATCAACGGGCTGCTGAGCTACCGCCACCACTCGATCGCGAGCATCTACGCGACCCAGAGCTTCGGGGTCGGCAGCTACGGCATCAGCTCTCCCGACGGCGACGGGTTCCCGCACGGCTTCGAGGTGCAGGTGATCGGGCCGAGCTCCGCCCGGCAGGTCCACCTCCACATGGTCGTCTCGAGCACCCGCCGGACCGGACAGTTCGCCTGGTCCGACATGCAGCTGACCGTCGACGCCCGGGACCTCTGACGCGGCCGCTCTGAGGTCCTGAGCCGAGCAGGAGCGGCCGGGCGCCGGCAGGCCGGGGCCTGGGGCCCGGTCGTGCCGTGGCCCTCAGGGAGCCGGGGAGTTGATCCTGCCCCGGCGCAACCGTAGCATCCCTCGCCCGCTTCGGCCCGAGAACCGGACCCACACATGGACCAGACCCTCCCCCAAGAACTCGTGAAGCAGGTCGGCGGCTCCTTCCGCCTGACCGCGCTGCTGCAGAAGCGCGTGCGCGAGCTCGTCCGCGGCCAGCGACCGCTGTTCGAGACGCGTGAGCGCAACTACATCAAGATCGCGAGTGAGGAACTCCGCCGGGGGCTCATCGAGCTGGTGCCCGACGAGGACCAGGTCGATCCGACGATCGGGGCGCTGTAGTCCGAGAGCTCTGGAGCCCCGGAACTCTGGAATCCCCGGAACTCTGGAATCCTCGGGCTCTGGAGTCCGTGAACTGGAGTTGTCGAGGCTGCGGCCGCGAAGCAGCCGCCACGCCCAGCAAACCGGCTACTCGGGCTCCTGCCGGCGGTCCCGCTCGACCGACTCGATCGCCTGGAGCAGCTCTTCCGGCGAGTGCGCGGCGCCCTGCGCGCGGTTCCCGACTGTGAGATAGGCGACGGCGTGGGCCTCGTGGGAGAGGCCGCTGCGCTCGAGCAGGATGGGGTCGTGGGCAGGGTCGAGCGTCTGCACGATTCGCGAAGGCACGTAGGTCGCGAGCGACGTGCGCCGCAGCGCGAGCGCCTCCTCGCTCTGTCGATCGCCGACGATCGTGATGAACAGCGGCTCGTAGAAGCACAGGTCGATCGCCCGCCCGTAGCCCGCGACGTAGTAGCCGTACTCCCGAGCGTCGTCGGCGAACGCGGACAGCGCCGCGGTCGCCTCCTCGTACAGCTCCGGCCGACGCGCGAGGTAGGAGAGCCGCATCAGCGACTCCGCCATCGCGCTGTTGTCCAGGATGGAGCGGTTGCGGCGGCCCATCGACCCCCGGCCTTCGGGGCTGTGCAGGATGTCGAAGAAGCCGCCGCCGGGGGCCTTGTTCTGCTCGATGGCGCGCGCCGCGACCTTCTCTGCCGGGATCAGCAGGTCGGAGTCGCCGGTGTTCTGCGCGGCGTCGATCAGCGCGCGGACCAGCATCGCCTGGTCGTAGAGCATGCCCGGCAGGTGGAACGTGCCGTCCCAGTAGCGGTAGACGTCGCGGCCGTCGAACAGGTTGTCGAGCAGGAACGCGACCGCAGCCTCGGCGGCGTCGCGCCACTCCGGGCGCTGGAGCGTCGCCGCGGCCTTGAACAGCCCGGACGCCGCGAGCGCGTTGGCGTGGCAGTAGACGGTCCGGTCGACCTGGGGTGCTGCGCGCTCGGGGCGCTGCGCAGCGTCGGCCGTGAAGTAGTCGGCGCTGCCGTCCTGGCTGCCCGCGAACGCTCCGGTCCCAGGGTCCCGCATGACCTCGGTCATCCAGCGCGCGAGGCCCTCGGCGGCGCTGCGGTACGAAGCATCGCCGAACACCTGGTGCGCCTCGAGGTAGGTCCTGAGGATCAGCGCGTTCTGGTCGAGCAGCTTCTCGAAGTTGGGGCTGTGCCAGTCCGGCGTCTGGGAGAACCGGAAGAAGCCGCCCTCGACGTGGTCGTGCAGCGGGCTCTCCATCATCCGGTCGAGGGTCAGCCGGACGACCTCGGCCATCCGCTCGTCGCTGCGCTTCTGCGCCTGCACGAGGGCGAAGTCGAGCGCCTCGGGGTGGGGGAACTTGATGCCCTCGCCGAACCCGCCGTGCTGCCGGTCGAACTTCTGGTAGATGGCGTCGGTGATGTCGTCGACCATCTCGCGGCGCAGCTGGCCGCCGGACTTGGTGTTGCGCTCGTCGAGCTGCGACCAGAGCTCGCCGATGCGGCGCTGGATGTTGTCCTTGTCGCTGCGCCACGCGTCGCGGATCCGCGTGATCCGCACGTGCAGCTCGGCCGCGTCGAGGAAGTTGTCCTGCGCGATCAGCTCGCCCTGTGGCGTCAGCCACGCGATCGTCGGCCACGCGCCCGTGCCGTAGCGTTGGTTGACGTCCGGGCGCCGCTCGCTGTCGATGTGCACCGGCACGAAGGCGTCGCGCACGGCCGCGGTGACCTCCGGGTCCGCGAAGCTCGTCATGAGCAGCTCGCGGCTGTGCTGGCACCACGGCGCGGTGATGACCATCAGCAGCAGCTTGTCCTCCTGCTCCGCCCGAGCCAGTGTGCTCGGCTCGAAGTGCAGCCACTGCAGCGGGTCGCTCATGTGGCCGTGATGCTACCGGTTCGCGTGCCCGGGCACAGCGGGCGTCAGTCCGACGGCGCGTCGGCGCTGTCGTCCTGGGGCTGGAACGCGCCGAAGCCGTCCAGCGTCGGCTGCCGCACCTCGGCGCCGTCGCTCGTCGCAGCGGGCTCGGCCGTCGGCACGAAGGGCACCCGCGGGACGTCGGCCCACAGGCCCTCGAGGCCGTAGTAGTCCCGCGCTTCCGGCAGGAACAGGTGTACGACGATGTCGTTGAAGTCCAGCAGCACCCAGCTGCTGTCGCTGCTCTCGCCGCCGCCGTTGCGCTTGCGCCGACCGCGCAGGGACTTGTGCTCCATGTCGAGCTCCTTGGCGAGCGACTGCGCCTGGCGCGTGCTCTGCACGGTGGCGACCAAGAAGTAGTCCGCGATCACCAGCGGCCCGGAGACGTCGAGGATCTTGATGTCCGTCGCCTGCTTCTGGTCGAGGCGCTCGGCGAACAGCAGCGCGAGGTCGCGGGTGGCTGGGTCCGGTGCGGTGCCCGGCTCGGGGGAGGTCCGCGAGGAACTCTCGGATGCTTTGGAACTCAACTCTGGGGTCTCGGCGCTGGAGGATGGATGCAGGACGTCTCCGAAGAAGGATACCCGCCCCCGGGGAGTTTGTAACCCCCGGCGGCGGTTTGGCGCGATCGGGGGGTGCCGGGCCGCGCGGTGGGCCCGGTGGCGAGGGGCGGAGAGGGCCGGGCCGCCGGCGCGTCGCGCCGCGGCCGCTCGGCCTCCGCGACTGCTAGCGGAACAGCGGCAGCGCGACGAGCGCCGCGATCGTCATCAGCTTCATCAGGATGTTGATCGACGGGCCGGCGGTGTCCTTGAAGGGGTCACCGACCGTGTCGCCCTGGACCGCGGCCTTGTGGGCTTCGCTGCCCTTGCCGCCCAGCGCGCCGGACTCGATGTACTTCTTGGCGTTGTCCCACGCGCCGCCGGCGTTCGCCATGAACAGCGCCATCATGACGCCGGCGCCGGTCGCGCCGGCGAGCAGGCCGCCGACGGCTGCCTTGCCGAAGATCATGCCGATCACGATCGGAGCAGCCACGGCGAGCACGCCGGGGCCCACCATCTCGCGCAGAGCACCCTTGGTCGAGATGTCGACGCAGCGCATGTAGTCCGCCTCGCCGCCGGTGCCCTCCTTGAGCCCGGGGATCTCGCGGAACTGGCGGCGCACCTCTTCGACCATCGCG